>JBFFIY010000019.1:0-48289 GCA_041556195.1 Enterobacterales bacterium | reverse complement strand
TGGTTTGATTAGCTGGACACCTGATAATACACAAGTAGGCAACCATAGCGTCAGCATTAAAGTTCAAGATCTCGCAGGTTTATTTGCTAGCCAGAGTTACAGCCTTAGTGTTAGCAATGTGAATGATGCACCTAGTATTAGCTCAATCCCCGTTACCATAGCCACAGAAGATGTACTTTATCAATATGATGTAGCAGCAAGTGATCCCGATGTTGGAGACATTTTAGGTTATTCATTAACCCAATCTCCAACGGGAATGAGCATTGATGCCAGTAGTGGGTTGATTAGTTGGACACCAAACAATGCTCAAGTGGGCAGCCATAGTGTCACTGTCAAAGTTCAAGATCTCGCTGGACTATTCGATAAACAGAGCTTTAATTTGACTGTCATCAACACCAACGATAAACCAATTATTAACTCAACACCTGTTACCAATGTTAATGAAAATACTACCTATAGCTATCATGTTGTCGCAACTGATATTGATGTCAATGACAGCTTAACTTTCAGTCTAACCGTTGCTCCTTCAGGGATGAGTATAGACTCAGCCAGCGGCTTAATAAGCTGGTCACCAACAGCCACAGAAATTGGTACACATTCTGTTTCCATTTTGATTTCCGATGCCTTTGGATTAACTTCTTCGCAAAGCTTTACTTTAACAGTCAATAACGTCAATGAGGCACCTGTTATTAGTTCAACGCCTATAACCCGTGCCAATGAAAGTACCGCATATGTTTACAGTGTTATTGCCACAGATCCAGATGCAGATGATAGTTTAACCTTTAGCTTAACCATTGCACCAACTGGAATGATAATAGATGCCAGCAGTGGGATGATTGACTGGACTCCAAATCATATTGATGTTGGAGAACATATTGTGACAATAGTGGTTAAGGATGTTTCAGGTTTAACAGATAGTCAAAATTTCACCTTGAACGTATCTGGTAATAATGAGAAACCTGTGATCACCAGCAGGCCCACTACTCAGGCTTTTGTTGGCGCTGAATTTCGCTACGCTTTAGTCGTGCATGATATCAATAATGCACTTTTAACCTATTCATTAAAACAAGCTCCTGAAGGAATGTCTATTGATGCTAATACTGGATTATTAACCTGGACTCCAATACAGGAAGGCTTGTTTAAAATTGAAGTGAATGTGGTTAACCATTTAGGCTTGTTCGATTCTCAATCTTTTTCTCTAATCGTGACAGGTGCAGCATTCTGGACTCCGGCTAAAGATTATTGGTTTGCTTTTGGGAGAGCAGGCGGCGGGATCCCAAGTAACGGTTGGGAAGTCTCTGTTCTTATCTCCTCTGAAATAGCAACTCAAGGTTCTTTAGAAGTGCCTGGGCTTGATTTGGTGATTCCTTTTGAGGTTCAACCCGAGCAGGTTACTACTATTCTCTTTGACCTGTTTCGTGGAAAACCTGGGGCTGCAATCATTAACAGTGGCGTTCATATTACAGCAGATGACGACATTTCGGTGTCAGCCGTTGATTTCCAATATGGTTCTTCTGATGCGAGTCAAATCTTTCCTACTTATAGTTTAGGTAAAAAATATATTGTATTAGATCATGACGCCAATGGTCGACAAACAGATCTCACATTAGTTGCAACAGAAGCCAATACGCAGCTCACGCTTATTCCTTCCAGTGACATCTTACTCAGAGGACCTGGGACGGGTTCGTCTCCCCTTCCAGTGCTTAATGGTGAGTCCTTTGATTTTAACCTGAACCAACAAGGAGATGTTACCAGATTGAGTACAACTCTTAATAGCTTCACTGGGGCAAGCATTATTTCAAATAAACCCATTGCAATTTTTGGTGGAAGTCCATGTATGTTTTTGCCCAGCCTTAATTGGGGACCCTGTGATCATCTTTATCAACAAATACCTCCGATAGATACCTGGTCTCAAAGCTATTTTGCACTGCCTTTTGCTGGTCGCAATAATGGAGATCTTTTTCGGGTTGTCGCTGCGTTTGATAACACAGAACTAAAAGTTAATGGTGAAGTTATTACCCTGTTAAATAAGGGTGAATGGTATGAACATATGTATCATGAAGCACTGATTTTTGAAGCTAACCATCCTATTTTAGTGGCTCAGTTTCAAAATGGTGCTCTCTATGATACAGGGGTGAGAAGACGTGCAGACAGAACTTTTGACTTTGACCTTGATTTGTTTGGTGATCCATTGATGATGTTGGCAGTGCAACCCGAACAGTTTAAGGATGCTTACACCTTTGGGGTGCCAGAAGATCATTGGGCTTTTAATTATGTTAACGTTTTTATTCCTGAATCAGGGCTGGATAATTTACATTTAGATGATGTTTTAGTTGATCGAACAGTCTTCCATCGTATATCAAATAGCTCCATTTTTGGAGGACAATTAAAAGTGAATCCTGGTGCTCACCGAATGACAGCCAATCAACCATTTGGGATAGCTGTCGATGGTATGAATCCATTTGATACTTATGGTTATATCGCTGGCGGACATATACCAAATATTCAATCAATTGAATCTATAAACTTGCAAGTGCCAGATGTTAACCCGGAAGTTGGCGCAGAAGTTTGTTTACAAATTAATACCTTAGCTTCACAGGAGCCTGTTGCTGCTGGTCGTATTGATGTAACAGTGGAAGGTGTTAATAATGGTCTCTTTCATGGTTTAACAAACAGTTTAGGCGTGGCTCATGTCTGTTATCAGGGACTTCACTCTGGGACTGATACCATTACTGCTCAAATTGGAGATGTGCAAACAAACATAAGCCTGAATTGGCAAAAAACTAATCCTCTGCCCATTAAAATTATATCAAACCCAAAATTAGTCGGTTTTATAGATCACTCTTATCAATATCAAATAATTACTACTGATACAGGCTCCATTCAAGATCTTGATTATCAGTTATTAGAAGCTCCCTCTGGAATGACCATCAATCAAAATGGAATGTTGCAATGGATACCTGGCTCAATGGATACCGGTTCCTATCCAATAGAGATCCAGTTTAAGAATGGTCAGGGTTTTCACGATAAACAGCGTTTTAATTTAATGGTGACCGGAAAAGATAACCGACACCCAGTCATAATTTTTGTCGGTTCCAATAAAGGCATTCATAAAACGGCTTGGATAGGAAAACGCCATTTGCTCACGATGGAGGCAGTTGATGTTGATGATTCAACCTTAGAATTTGAAATTATTCAAGGACCAGAGGGGCTGAACCTTTTTCCCCAACCAGATCTTAATAAAATCGCTTTAGTTATCACGCCAGATGCTAACCAAATTGGTATTCATCGCGTTGGCATTCGGGCTAAAGATAATAGAGGTGGGAGTATTGACTATTTTTATAACCTTATCATAAAACAAAATAATCCTCCTTATGCTGTTAAAGATCCCTCTTCACAGGCTAAGGTAGGATTACCTTATCATTCTCGATTAGTATTTGCTGATGATGATCCTGAACATAATGACTCATATCTTATAACATTTCCAAAAGTTCGTTACCTTTCTGGTGGTCCTGAGGATTTTTCCATCCACGCATATACGGGCGAAATTCAGTTTACACCAACAATATCTCAAAATTATGAAGTGGTTGTTGAGTTAAGCGACACTGTTGATACTGTTGAGTACACTTTCCCAATTCATGTTTCTAATGAATATGAACCATTTAAACTCAACATCAAAATCGAACCTCAAATAATTCAGCCTGGAGAGTCGATACAAATTAGTGCTCAGGCGATAGGTGCTGCTGGAGATGTCAGTTTTACTGGAACCGTTAATGATTCTGAAATTATTTTTGATGACTCAAACACTGCTGTTTTCACCGCAACACAAAGACCAGGTTTATATCATGTGATTGTGGATGCCGATGATGGTTCACAGTTTGTTTCAAAAAACGCTGCCTTTTTGGTGGTCGATCCCAGCAGCACGACTAACAATTCAGCTCCTCAAATTACCAGTACGCCTCCTTTAAATGTATTAGTGGGCAATAAATATGAATATCAAATCATAGCAGCTGATGCTGATGGAGATGATTTAATCTTTACTTTGGTCGATGCCGCTGAAGGTATGCATATAGATCCGGTCTCTGGAATAATAAGCTGGAGTCCTCTTGCCCATCAGGTAGGAACACATAACATTAGTATCATTGTTTATGATGTGTCTGGGGATCTGGCTAAACAAAATTATATGATCAGCGTGATTGATGATAATCATGTTCCCCAAGTCTTATCCACTCCAATCACTCATATGAATGTAGAAGATGGTTATCTATATCAGGTGATTGGCAAAGATATTGATGGAGATAAGCTAACCTATCAACTGATAAATCCTCCTTCAGGAATGGATATAGATCCAGGTTTTGGGATCATTACCTGGCCTGCCACTATCGATCAGGTTGGGCGTCATAATATCCAAATCCTCATTCAAGATAGTCGTGGTGCCAGCAGCAATCAAAATTATGATCTGGTGGTCACAGCCACTGGCCCTGTTAATCGTCGTGTTTGTCGCTAACAGGAGTATATAAAATGATAAACAAAAAAAATACGAGTGTAAAAATGAACAATTCAAGCACAAACACAAACAATCGCTCTAACTGGTGGGTGAAGTCTATTTGCTATTTGTTAATTTCCAGCCACCTTTGTGTAGTAGCGACCAAAGAGCCTCCCAAAAAACACGTTAACCAGCCACCACAAAGAATTGCAAGTCATCAAGATGAAACAATGTCCATTCTTTCTGATATAGAGCAAACAGTGGTTAAGGCATTAGGCTGGTTTGGGAATAGGGCAAACTCCACTAAAGAAAAAGCCAGTTTCAGGCTGTATGCAGATCAACTGGCTGAACAACTTAAACCATTAAATCACTTTACCCAAAAATTCGAAGTTCAAATTTCTAAAACCGATCTCAACAATAAATATTCTAAACGTATTAACCAACGCAACCAAAAAATCTTAAATCGCCTTTCGGATTTAACAACCTTATTAACCAAGGCCGCGAACTCTGTTACTAAAATTCATTTCAGGCGAGCGATTAATAAACTTCAAACCTTGTTAACCAACATCAAAGCCGTGGGAAGTTTGCCTGTTCATAACACTGAACAAATGCCCTTTGGTAGCTTGAACAAAGTGGCTAAAAAGCCCGCTACAACTCTTGAAGTTCTATCTCAACGCCTAGGTAATCAATCAACGGCTCAAACCTTACAGGCAAACCTGGTACAAGACCCTAATGATCCCGTTTTAATTTCTCCCACCATTGATGCGCCTCAGGATGAGGTCATTCAAAATCTAGCCTCTTCTCTTAATCATGATCCTGTTGCAATGTATAACTGGGTCTATAATCAGGTTGAATTTGTACCCAGTTATGGCTCAATGCAGGGTGCCAGTTATACCGCTGAATTAAAGCGAGGCAATGCATTTGATCAAGCAAGTCTCCTGCTTGCTTTGTATAGAGCCTCTGGAATTCCAGCACATTATGTTTTTGGCACAGTAAGGTTGCCCATTGAACAAGCCATGAACTGGGTGGGTGGTGTTGAAACATCTGAAGCGCTACAGAATTTAATGAGCCAAGGAGGTATTCCCAATTCACTTATTTCTACTAGCCAAAACCCGCTTGGGTATATTCAATTTGAGCATATTTGGATAAAAGCCTGGGGGAGTTTTAAAACCGATACAGGGCAATTAACTAATCAATGGTTAGCAATGGATCCGAGTTTTAAACAATACACTTATACTCAAAATTTGATATCTCCTTTTTCTGTTAAAGAAAATGCCATTACTGAACTGATGAGCACTGCAAATATTGATGAAACTCAAGGCTGGATCAGTAACGTTAACCAGAATTTATTAACTCAACAACTACAGACGTTTACAGTAGAAATAAGTACAGGACTTAATGCAACCCAACCCAATGCTACGGTTGCTGAAATATTGGGGAGTAAAACTATTGTAAAAAGATCATCCAATGAATTGTTTGGCAACTTACCCTACACAAACATCATATCGAGTACAGCTCTGTTAGAAATAAGCGATAGTCTAAGACATAAATTCAAGGTAGAACTGCAAGATGCGCTGGGTCTCAATGCTCTTGTCAGCATAGAAACTAATACTGTCGAATTAGCGGGTAAAGCCATGACTTTATCATTCACACCAAGTTCAGAAACGGAACAACAAATCTTGTTTGATTACGTGACAGCTAATAGTAACAATGGTGAAATTGTAGGTGAATTCCCCGTAGGATTAATTAATGTAGTTGCCAAAATTGCTTTGGATAAAAACGTTATTTCATCGGGAGGAAATATGATTCTGGGTGAACAATTACAAACAGAAATGGGATTTTGGTCACCTCTATCTGGTTGGGAAACTTCTCTTAGTCCCATTATTGCTGGAGAGTATCAAGCCATTGGAGTCGACTTACAGGGAGTAACTTCTAAACAATTAGTAACTCTACAAAACCAGTTGCAGCAAACCAAAGCTAACTTAGAATCTGGGCAATTGGATGGAATTACCAAGCATGAGTTAACAGGTGACATCCTTTCTACAGGCATAACCAGTTATCTGAGTATAACCCGATCTCAAGGAGAGTTATTAGCTGGTATGGCTGACATAGTCTCTTATCGTATGCCCTCATACGGAACCTTATCAACCACCTTGAATTTGAATCTTATTTTTGGTGTCCCTAGTTCAGTTACATCTGATGGGTTTACAATTGATGTAGATAGTTTAAAAAACAGTTCTGAATCTGCTACCAATTGCTGGAACGATTGGTTTGAATACAATCAGCGTAATGGTACGATTATTTCAGTATTTGAACATATGATGCCAGAGAATTTATTTACAATTGCTGATGAGATACCAAGTAGTGTTTCTGCGGTAAAAGCTCTAGCATTAGCAGAACAACAAGGTCAAAAAATTTACACTTTTGACCAGAGTAATGCCGAGTTAATGGACTCTATTCAAATTGACGAAATAGCCATGCCAGAAATTACTACTGCAATCAACTCTGGAAAATTGGTGACCGTGCATGAACAACCCCTTGTTATAGGACAATGGAGTGGTAGCGGTTACATCATTACTGATCCTGAAACAGGTGGTGGAGCCTATAAGATAGTAGGTGGAGCTAACGGCGGCGCCATATTTGTAGACGAATTAAAACTGTTGCTAAAATCTGGTTTGAGGGCTCTTATCGCCATTTCTATTGATGGTATTGACTCGCCACGGGGTAAGACATTAATAACTTGGCTATCTCAACTATCCACTTTTAATCTCAGTCCTATTCTTGCTATATTAAATTCATCCGTTGCCTATGCTAATACTGCATCCCAGGCATTATCATTGAAAATTAATCATGCCAGTGAGTTTTATTGTGAATTATCTGTTTATCAATTTAGTGTGGGAATGAGTTTTTTGGTAACTAGTTTGTTTCCTGCACCTATTGCAGCTTCCTTTGTTTCCGTAATGTCAATAACCTTTGAAGATGCTTATCAACAATGCTCTGTCAGCAATTAAAAAGACGTTCTTTGCCAGGATTTCAGTCCGTTTTAAGGTTTGAGTCAAGGCTCAAACCTTTTTTCTGGTCCTCTTTCATAAAAAATTTTTATCAATCAGTCAGAAATGCTAGCAAATGCTAGGACACCCTTTAGTTAAAAATACAGGCAAGATAATTTTTTAAAAAGCCAGCTCTTCATCGAAAATAGATTTTATAAATAATTGGAACAGAAAAATAGAAAAGATGGAGTAAAAACTCAAATTTCAAGCAAACCAATTCACGGAAGTCCGACAACGCAAATTTCTTGGACACCCCAATCTTATTTTGACAATCTACCCCGTTTCATATACTTTAATCAAGTGCAAGGATTGTACAAATATCGTTTCAGGAGGAAACAACCGTGACCCAACCCCGTCAAAATATCGTTTCAGTTTCAGATACCCCTTATTACCACTGTATTGGTCGCTGTTCGGAGAGCTTTTCTATGTGGCAAGGATGACTTCTCAGGAAAATCTTTCGAACATAGAAGGCAATGGATAGTTGACAGGTTTTTGCTCCTGCAAAACCTGCATACACTACATCCATGTAAATAACAGAATTAATGAACGCTCTTCTGCCTTTGCAATTGATATTTGTGCCTATTCAGTTATGACAATTTTTTGCGTCCTGCAAAAATTGCATACATTACGTCCCTGTAAATATCGAATCACTACCATCTTGTGCTCCGATTATCACCAGAAGAATCTAAACAATGGTCACAAGCAGAGGTGAATCAACGTTGGCAAAAACTGTATTCTGGAGGCACTCTGGTTAGCTCATACCAAGCAGGGATAGCATTATCAGAGATAGAAAAAACAGCTTTAGATACCATGATAGAAATCTGGCGTAAACGCTTATCTGACTTAAGCTGGTTCATGCGTTGCCTCAATGAACATATTGCTAAAATGGCCAATAAGGAAGAAAGATGTACTGGTCGTTTTTTGGACTGGTTTTTGCGTCCTGCAAAACCAGCATACATCACTTCCATGTGAATAACGGGCGATTCAAGTCCCGGGCTTTGCTAGATGAAACCGCTTTAATGACAGATTTTTGCGTCCTACAAAATCTGCATACTTTATATCCTTATAAATAACTTGCATGGCTTATGTAGATTTAAATCCTATAAGGGCAAATATGGCTAAAACACCTGAAACTTCAGAACATACTTCCGTTAGAGACTGAAAATTGCTCCTGCATTTTCTGCATACATCACATCCTGTGAATAAAAGAATACGACAATACCTGGATAAATCACACCAGGCAGACAATTTATTAGTGATGGATGGTGATAATGCTAACAGCCAAGGCATACCTTTTTATCTGGATGATTATCTAGCGCTTATTGATTGGACTGGTTTTTGCGTCCTGCAAAACCAGCATACATTACATCCTGTAAATAACAGGTAGAACGATAAGAATGGATAAACCAGACTCAATTCCCCTAAATATCAAACCTATATTAAAACGCTTACAAATTGAATCTGATACCTGGATGAAACAGGTCAATCATTTTGGTAAACGCTACTTTCGGGTAGCTGGTTCAAAAGAAATCATTAAATCCATTGCTTTAAAAATTGGAGTTAAATGGATGAATGGTCAGGGTAGGTCTTCCCCTTTCGAATCTCCTGCTTAAAACATATTTCCTTCAAGAATAATTAGAAAAATCGGAGTTCCGAGTTTAGTCATGCATGAATTTTGAGTTTTATCAACTGAATCTGAAAATTACCTGCTTTTTATAAAAAAATATTCAAAATCAAAATATTTAGATCTAACAAACATATCTCCTAGTTTTATAATTTAAGATTAGGCTGTCCTAGTATTTTGTAGGCTGTCCTAGTATTTTGCTAGTATTTTGATAGCTGAATGACGGAATTTCAGTTGCAACATATAATTGAAAGGTTCGGCCACAACCTGAACGACCATAGCGATTTGAGCAAAAAATACGTTTACAAACAGGTTCCTTAATATCAATAGAGCGTTGTTTGAAAACGATTCCATGGGAAACAAATTGGTCACATTTCAAACAATGAGAGCATTCCAACTGATTCTGGTAATAATTGAGAGAAAGTGTGAATTGATGAATTGAGTCATAATCTTAGAAAAATCGTTGCATGAAGCGGATTAAACAAAATTTAGTTAATCGGCTTCAAGAAAAATTTTAAATTTCTACAGGAAAATTCGACTTACCAAATTAGCGTTGTAAAGGAAAAAGAAAGTTACGACAGGAATTTGGTTGAAAAACAGCCTTTTTTACGACTGATAATTAGAAATTAACACAATGGAAAGACGATTGTTAATTAATTGCGTTGTTTTTGTTAATTACTTTTGTTATAAACCAACCTAACTCATCGGACGTCCGATGAGTTGGAAATATCTAGAGCAAATTAATATAGAGGTGTCAGCACAATGACTAAAATAGTATCAGTTTTCCTTCTAGTAATAAGCTTATTTGGGTGGTCTAGTGATATCCACGCTGGAACTTTCGCAAAAACACAACACCCAATCGTATTGGTACATGGCTTATTCGGTTTCGATGAACTTTTATCGATTGATTATTTTTATCAGATCCCCGATACCTTGACACGCAATGGTGCGAAGGTGTTTGTAGCAACAGTTTCGCCAGCTAACTCAACCGAGATTCGTGGTGAACAACTGTTGAGTTATATTCAAGACGTGATTGATATTACTGGTGCCGAGAAGGTTAATTTAATTGGGCATAGTCATGGTGGACCAACCATTCGATACGTTGCAAGTGTAGCTCCTGAATTAGTGGCCTCAGCATCATCAGTTGCTGGCGTCAATTGGGGATCACCTGTTGCCGATATAGTTCGTGCCAGTATTCAACCAGACTCAGCGCTTGAAGGTGTAGCACAAAGTGTTGCTAATGCATTTGTCAATATTATTGAATTGCTCAGCGGCTCGAATGCCAGTGAGCTACCAACGGATACTATCGCCGCCCTTGAAGCACTGACGACCCAGCGAACACTTGAGTTTAATCAAAGGTATCCAGAGGGTATGCCTTCTGCATACTGTGCTAATGATGGCGATTTGGTAGGCAGTAATGGCGTGTATTATTTTTCTTGGAGTGGAAGTTCTAACTATACTAATATTTTTGATATTGCAGATCCGTCTCTCGCTATTACTGGATTAGCATTTAACGAACCGAATGATGGTCTGGTATCTTCATGTAGTTCACATTTGGGCTATGTACTGAAAGATAACTACCGAATGAACCACCTTGATGAAGTCAATCAGACTTTTGGTATTACACATTTATTTGAAACTGATCCGGTACAGGTATTTCTCAGCCACGCCAACCTTCTTAAGCGCTTAGGGCTCTAATTAATGCGCAACAAACTCTATCTACTGATTGCCATCCTATTGTTAACGTTTATAAGCATTAGCCTTAACAATAGGATTCTAAAAGACAACCGCCAGACAATCGGTGATCAGCACATTACAACACCGGTTCTTACACCGGCTAAAAAGCGATCTAAACTAAATAAAGAAGTGCTTGTACGGGCAGATGAATCCCTACAGGAAGGTAAGTCATTCGTTTTATATGAAGGGCTAAAAACATTACTGGACAGACTAATTTTTGAGGCAAATAGCGACGACCTCAATAAAATCTTGTTAATGGCAAAGCAACACTGTCAGAGTCAACATTATTCTAAAGAGGCATGTGAGCAATTTATCTCACTCTATACTCGTTACGTTAATTATAAGTACGCACTACAGAAGCTCGACGAGCAATCCTATGACTTGCATGTTTCATCAGCCGAAATTCGTTACCAACTGTCACGTATGCAGCTACTACAATTTGACTATTTTTCTGAGCAAGAACAACACGCTCTTTTTGCCTCTGAGCAGAAATTTCAAGAACAAGCGTTGGCTCGCCGTGAAATCACCCACGACCCAACCTTAAATAAGCAGCAAAAAGAAACCTTTATTCTGGCTCATCTTGCGCAATTACCAGAGGAACAAAAAGCCGGTTTCCTGCCCTCTTTACGTATGCATGAACTAAAGCAGATTAAACATCAGTACACGAACAGGCAGCAGCGTATGCAGGAAGTGGAAAACAAATTTGGTTATGAGGCTGCACAAAGAGTAGATAAAAGGTGGCATCAAAATCAAGAATTCGAGAGTAAGATCAATCAACTGATCAACGAATACCGTGCCATTTCCCAAGAAAACAGCGCCAACCCTCATAAAAGCAAAGCTCAACAGCAAGCATTGCTAGCCAAACACTTCTCAGCAAACCAACAAAAACGAGCACGAGTGATGATTGAACATAATTTGCTTGATAAGTGATTTTGGTGATGAGTGCAGCCAACAAACAGGCTTTTTCAAAAGCAACGGGTATAACCCCCTTACATGAAGCAGAATTTTGGCAATTAAGAAAATATAGATTTTCAACTTTTCCAAAGTCAAAAGCTTCCACCTTCGATGGGTTCATTTTCTTGCTTCGTTGCTTTTCTTGTCCAGATAAAGGGTGAATATGTAAAATTTCCATTCGCCACGCTAATGATTCATTAACACTTGATAAAAATAATCCTAAATTCATCAGTTGAATCACGAAAGTCTGCGCAAGCCCTTGGCGCACCTGGAAAAGAGCCTGCTCCATGAGCGGAGCGAGTGCTTTGGGTACTGATAAATGCACTTTTCACCAATCAGGTGATTACAGCATTTCTAAGTTTCCTATGCATATCAATTGCTTACATTTCTTTTTCGCGCTCAACTGAGGAATCCTGGATAATAAGTTAGCTGAACCTGTCAATAAGAAACGTCCAGGCTTTCGATTTTTATCTACATCCATTTTAATAACTGTAGTAGCTCTGGTGTATCAGCTAGAGCTTCTTTTAATTTCTGTTCAATATAATGGTAACGAGGGTGTGGTGTTTGTGTCATTGCGTCTAATTGCTGGTTATCTATGCACCTAATTACTTGAAAAGTTAAGTAGACAAGGAAATAATAAGCCAATCTACGAAAATACTACTAATCTGTGCAACCAGATAACCTATGAATATGAAGTCAGATTAACTCTTAATATCTGGTACTATAAAACACAAGTCTGCAATTAACTCACAAGCATCTATTTCAGTGCAAAAAGAATCGTTCAATAACTTATTAAGCAGGATCCAGAACTGTCGACTTTGTGAAGCTTCGCTACCTCTTGGGCCAAATCCTGTTTTGCGAGCAATGCCTCATTCAAAAATTTTGGTTGCCGGGCAAGCACCGGGTACGCGAGTTCATGAAACCTCTATCCCGTTTAACGATCCCAGTGGACGTAGGTTAAGAGAGTGGATGGGGGTGAATGACCATACTTTTTATGATGCAGATCAGATTGCTATCATTCCAATGGGGTTTTGCTACCCCGGACGTGGGAAAGGCGGTGATTTGCCTCCCAGAATTGAATGCTCACAAACCTGGCATAAAGAATTACTTGAACGTATGCAAAATGTGCAGCTTATATTAGCCATTGGACAGTACGCACAAAAATACTATCTTGGCGATAAAATGAAATCCAATCTTACTGAAACCGTAAGAAACTGTAAGGATTACGCAACCTGGAAGGATTACGCAACCTGGAAGGATTACGCAGTCTGGAAAGACAACGCACCAAGGGTAATACCCTTACCTCACCCAAGTCCTAGAAATAATATTTGGTTAAAGAAAAATGGCTGGTTTGAAAAAGAGGTTGTGAACGAGTTACAACAATTAGTTTCAGAGTTACTTGGATAAATCGAGTTGCGAGTTGCGAGTTGCGAGTAATTTTTCTGAATACAATTTCAATAATCTAACTCTTTGATTTTATTCTCGTATCTCGCAACTCGAGCCTCGTATCTGTCCTATGCTTTCTTCAAAAAACTCGTCAACAGTACAATTCTAACCCCATTCACCCTTCCTTCTATGTGCTCCGAATTAGAAGTTAATGAGATATTTCTCACTGCTGTTCCACGTTTTGCAGTGAAGTTTGCACCCTTTACCACCAAATCCTTAATAAGGGTAACTGTGTCTCCGGCTTTTAGCACTGCACCATTACTGTCTCGTGTAGTTTCTGTATCATCTTCATCCATTTCAGAAGCACCAGACTCCGCCCATTGACGAACTTCATCTTCCAGATAGAGCATATCGAGTAAGTCTTGCGCCCAACTCTCGGCTTTAAGTCGATTCAGCATTCTCCAGGCCATTACCTTTACTGCTGCAACCTGACTCCACATGCTGTCATTGAGGCAACGCCAGTGGTTAGGATCTAATGCTACAGATTGATTAATTTGATCTGAACAGGTTTGGCAGATCAGAATAGAGCTTTCTGCATCAGGATTTGTAACCGGAGGAACTTCATAAACCGATAAAGACTGATCGGATCCACAAAGTTCACAGGTAGATTGACTGCGTTCTCTTAAAATTTGTTCTACGGACATGGTTTTTTCCAAGAAGGTGCTTATAAAAAATGAATTTAATTTTAACTTATTTCTTTAACCACTGCGCAGCCTGAATAGCAAAATAAGTCAAAATAGCATCTGCACCCGCCCGTTTAAAACCTAATAGCGATTCCATCACCACCGCTTTTTCTTCTAACCAACCATTGGCACTGGCAGCTTTTAACATGGCATATTCTCCACTGACCTGATACGCCATAGTAGGTACTTTAAACTCATCTTTCACTCGACGAACAATATCTAAATAGGGCATCCCCGGTTTAACCATCACCATGTCTGCACCTTCTGCCAAATCAAATGCAACTTCTTGCAATGCTTCATCACTATTAGCCGGATCCATTTGGTAGCTGTATTTATCTCCACCGGCTAAATTAGCTGCAGATCCCACGGCATCACGAAATGGTCCATAAAAACTACTGGCATATTTTGCCGAGTAAGCCATGATCCGCGTATTAACATGGCCTGCCGCTTCCAGCGCTTGTCGAATAGCACCGATCCGACCATCCATCATATCTGAGGGCGCGACAATATCTGCTCCAGAATAGGCATGAGAAACAGCTTGTTTCACCAAAACTTCAATGGTTTCGTCGTTAAGCACATAACCTGAATCATCTATTAGACCATCCTGTCCATGGCTGGTAAAAGGATCCAGGGCGACATCTGTCATTACTCCCAACTCCGGGAATGCCTGCTTAAGTGCCTTGACTGCTCTCTGAGCCAGACCATCCGGATTAAATGCTTCTTTTGCATCTAATGATTTGGCTGAATCAGGTGTGACCGGAAATATTGCGATGGTTGGAATACCCAAAGCTACCGCTTTTTCTGCTTCTATTAATAGTTGATCAATAGACAATCTTTCGACACCGGGCATAGATAGAATGCTTTCGCGTTGCTTCTCGCCTTCAAGTACAAATACCGGCCAGATAAAATCTTCTGGTCCTAATCGTGATTCGGCCATCAGTCTACGACTAAAGGCATTTTTTCGCATTCTTCTGGGGCGACGTGCAGGATACTGTCCGTTAAATTCTGTCATTTTGCTTTCCGTCGATATTTTTCCGTTGATAGATAATAGTAACTGGTAAAATTCTGATCGCTATCTTAACAAAGATCTGAACATTCAAATTGATCTAAATTATTATTTTGACCGATCTTTGACTGCTTGTCCTGAAAGCCATTGATTAATTTTGTCTTCCAATGTTTTCATTGGAACAGCGCCATTTTCCAATATGCGTTGATGAAACTCTCTAACATCAAAGTTGTTACCTAACTGTTCTTCTGCCTGTTTTCGTAAACGGCTTATTGTCAGCTGTCCAATCTTGTAAGCTAATGCCTGACCGGGCCAGACAATATACCGATCAATTTCCACTTCAATATCGTGGAGCGATTTACTTGAGTTAGCCTTAAAAAAGTCTATTGCTTGTTGCCGACTCCAACCCTTAGCGTGCATGCCGGTATCTACTACCAACCTGATGGCTCTCCACATTTCATAGGTTAATTGACCAAACCGATCATAGGGCGTTTTATAAAGTCCCATGGGATAACCCAGCTGTTCAGCATATAACGCCCATCCTTCTACAAACACTGTAAACCCGGAGTTTTTTCTAAAATCTGGTAGCTGCTCCAACTCTTGAGCCAATGCTATTTGTAAATGATGGCCCGGCACGGCTTCGTGCAAAGTCAAAGCTATCATTTCCCATTTAGGGCGGGTATTTAATGCATAGGTATTCGCATAAAAGGTCCCTGAACGACCGGCTCTGATTGAACCGCCACTATAATAGGCTGTGGTTTGTGATTTTGCCTCATTCACAGGAATTTCTTTAACGCCATAAGGCAAACGTGGTAGAACTTTAAATAATGTGGGAAGCTCCCCATCTACCTTTTTAGAAATGTTTCTATATTCCTTCATTAACTCTTCTTCATCCGTATAAAAAAACTGTGGGTCGGTTCTTAAAAATTCCAAAAATTGTTGGAAATCACCTTCATATTCAACTTCCTTGATAATCTCAGCCATTTCTGCTCGAATACGTTTTACCTCGTCTAATCCCAACTGGTGGATTTGCTCGGGCGTTAATTCTGTAGTGGTGTAAGTTTTAACACGCCATTGATACCATTCAGCACCATTTTTAAGAGTAGATAATGCAATCTCTTCTCTTGCTTTTGGCATATATTCTGCCTCGAAATATAGCAACAATTTTTCCCAGGCAGGAATAACATCTGTTCTGTAAATTTTTGCCGCTTGTGCCCTTAGCAACTGTTGTTGATGTTGCTCTATAACGTCTGGAAATTTGCTAAAAGGTTTTAATAGGGGACTAGTCCAGGTGTCTTTAGGGATCAATGCTCGAATTTGTCTTGGAATGTCTCTTAGAGTAATACGCGGCGGGATCACACCCTCTGTGACTCCTTCTTTTAATAATTCACGCGTTTGTTCTATCAATCTTGGCATGTCTTTTAAACGAGAAATGATATTTTGATAATCGCTATAACGAGAAGTGGGCATTACGTTTAAACTCGATGGAATATTTCTCTGAATGCCGCCCATTTGGTTTATTGGCATAAATTCATCTGGAAATGAATGCCCTGCTATATCTTGTTGTAGTTGAAGCTGTAATAGTTGTAGGTTTAACTGATTTTCTGAGGAAAGCTTTTTAACTGTTAATTTCGACAACTGTTCTACAGTAGAAAGTGTTGATTTCTGACGTGCGTCTCGAGCAACCTTACTAACATCTTCCCAGTGGTCATCGTAGTCACTATATCCAAGGTAGGTGGCATTAGAGGGATACTGAGCTAAATTATAGAGAAAAAATTTCTCCATTATTTTATTTAATTTTTCATTTTCATTTAATTGCTTACTGGAGATAATATAAACCAGTTGTCTTTGATATGTTGCCCCCGTAATATGTTTAGCTTTTGTAGGTAGTGCAAACAGCATCATGCATGTCACCATCATCAAAACTAACATCTTGTTCTTCATGATTACCCTCTCAACTATCCAAAGTTATTTTTGTACACTTAATATACCAGAACTCAGCCTGGCTTTTAACTACCCTTCATTTGTTTTGTGATGTGGTTTTTAAATTCTCTTTATATTTATCGCCTTGTTAACTTTAATAACCTGAGTTCGGGATAAGAATAGTCAAATTTTTTTAAATATAAGTATGTTATAACCACTTAATAGCTACAATAGTTTTATTACAAGATAAAAATAAGTCCAGTGCAAATATTTTAGTGGTTATCAAGGCGGACTAGCGTAGCAATAGAGTGCTATTGGTAGCTAGTTCAACGCAGAGTACCGCTAAAATAGTTGTGCTGGGTGGCTGTTCTTATCCCGAACTCAGGTTTAATAATGTCCCTGGTGCATTTCAGCAGTTTTCTCAAGCACCTTACTAATTTCTGATTCAGACAATACACCCACTAATGCATCAGTATTGGGTTTAGCATTCTGACAAATTACTGCAAAGCTATTATTACTCCGTTTTAAATATCGTAACGCTGCCATCAATGACATATTCGGTCGTAAAATAATAAAACCCGTGTGCATCATATCAGCCGCTTCAATATCGTATTCAACAGGTCGATTAAAGGCATTGACCACACCTATAATTTGCTCATTTTTTGCCACAATTGACAGTCCGTCGAACGAACTAAAGGTTTCATTAAACTCTAACACTCTAAAATGACGAGACATGATATGTTCAACTCTAAATGAACCACTAATATCTGTCGATAAGCCTTCAGGAATAATGTGTCCTCTGCGCAATAATTTCATGGTGTAAATATCGGTAGGAATCATCCAGCGTCTAAGCGCATAAGCAATGCTTACCGATATCATCACCGGCAGCATCACCTGATATTCTAATGTCATCTCGTAGGTGATGATAGCGGCTGTTAAAGGTGCACTGGTAGCAGCGCCAATAATGGAAGCCATTCCTACCACTGCAAAAGTGGCCGGATCCAGTCCAAGTGAAGGGAATAAAAGGTTCATAACATGTCCAAAGGCACTGCCAATACCTGCCCCCATAAATAACGACGGAGAGAATACACCACCGGATCCACCAGAGCCCACTGTCAAACATGTAGCCACTAACTTCAAGGCAACTAACATTAACAGAAACCAGGGACTTCGTAATAACCCATTAACCATATCTGAGATAGTTGCATAACCCACCCCCTGTACAAAATAATGTCCTGTCAGTTTAAACAGACTATAAAATAAAATTCCTAATGCCAGCGATCCAATTGCATGTCGAAGGTAGTCATTTACCTTCAGTCTTTCAAAAAAATCTTCGGATTTGGATAAACTTTGTATCAATATCCAGGCCATTAATCCCATCAATGCACCAAATGGAATGAATAAAACCACTTCAGATAAACTTCGGCTTAATGAATCTGCCTGATAAAGGTGTGGAATACTAAATGCTGGTTCCGGCCCCATCAACAACCTGCCCACATAGGCGCCAATGGCAGAGGAAATCGCTACCGGCAAAATAGTCTGGCTATTTATCGAAACCAATAACAACTCAATGGCAAACAACAAACCGGCCAAAGGTGCATTGAAGGTTGCAGCAATTCCAGCACTGGCTCCACAACCAATAAGCACAATACGTTGACGTACGGGTAAATTAAACAATTCTGCGATAGTAGCACTTAGCGCTGCGCCAATTTGCACAATTGGGCCCTCTCTTCCTAACGATCCTCCTGTGCCTATGGTTACCGAAGAAGCTAGTGCCTTTGTAAAAATTAATCGGCGAGGAATTTTCCCCTGTTTGTAATGAATAGCATCTATGACTTCTGAAATTCCTGGTCCTTTTGCCTCAGGGGACCAATGTTTTGTGATCCATACCACCACCAGAGCGCCTAAAGCTGGTATAAAAATAATTAACCATCCCCATTCCGACTCTGCTGTATGAGATGTCACCTCATACTCAGTAGAAAAGCGTCCAAAAAAAGCAATATTATGAATTAAACCAATAAGAAGTCGAAACAGCCAGGCAATAAATCCGGCAGCCAAACCAATAATAACCGAAGCGGTAAAAATCCAGGTCAGACTGCGGGGATGCTCAGTACGGTTATTCATACATTTCTTTTTAAACGGTTTATAGGAGTATATAATAAATTATTAAATCAGGTGGGCAAGTTTTAATGGGAGGACATTGTAAAATCTATTATAATAAGCACCTCATCCAAAACTGCATCTCCCGTCTACCTATTAGTGAGACTCAAGAATAATGAAACTTGTCATTAAGCTTTTTCCAGAAATTATTGTTAAAAGTCGTCCTGTTAGACAACGCATGATCGGCCAGCTAAGAAAAAATATTCGTAAGATCCTGAAAAATTTAGATGACAATATTAAGGTTTCTGGTACCTGGGATCGGCTGGAAGTTGATACCTATAATGTTGAAAAAATCATTGATGATCAAGTTATCGATGCTTTAAAGTGCACTCCAGGGATCCATCATTTTCTCCGTGTACGTCAATACGAATTTAAAACTCTTGATGATATCCTGGAATTGTGCATCCCTCTTTATGGTCCACAAATTAAAGATAAAACTTTTTGTGTTAGAGCCAAAAGAGCGGGCAAACATAGTTTTAACTCCCACCAATTAGAACAAAAAATTGGTGGCGGATTATTGGCTCATTGTGATTCAGCAGGAGTTAAACTAAGGAGCCCTGATTTCACCGTTCAACTTGAAGTTAGAAATCAACAACTTTATGCCATTTCTGATCGTTTTAAAGGGTTAGGCGGGTTTCCTCTTGGTACTCAAGACTCCTGTCTCTCACTCATTTCAGGTGGATACGATTCTACAGTTTCCAGTTTTTTAATGACCAAACGCGGGATCCGAACCCATTATTGTTTTTTTAATCTTGGTGGTATCGCTCACGAAGTGGGTGTTAAACAAGTCTCTCATTTTATTTGGAAAAAATTCGGTAGTTCATCAAGAACTCGTTTTTTCTCTGTACCTTTTCAACCAGTGGTAGAGGAACTTTTAACCAAAGTTCATCACTCCATGCGTGGTGTTATTTTAAAAAGAATGATGTTAGTGGCCGCTGAAAAATTAGCCAGAGAAAGTAACATTCCGGCTTTAGTCACAGGGGAAGCCATTGCTCAGGTGTCCAGTCAAACTATGACCAACCTGACCGTTATAGATGATGTTAGTAATATGCTGGTGATCAGACCCCTGGCTACCATGGATAAAGAAGAAATCATTAGCCTTGCAAGAGAGATTGGTACAGAAGATTTTGCTCGAACTATGCCTGAATACTGCGGAGTCATATCTGATAAGCCAACGACAGCGGCTAAATTTGAAAAAATTCATGAAGAAGAAGCCAGGTTTGATATGAATATTCTGGAAAATGCGGTTAATGCTACAGAAATCACTACCATTGACAAAGTGATGGATAGCATTCAATCGTTAGACGAAATCGAACTGGTTTCAACACCTAAACATACTGATACCATTATTGATATTCGTCACCCCGATGAAGAAGAAAGAAGCCCCTTATTTTTAACCAGTAATCAGGTAATTAAAATCCCTTTTTATGAACTGGCCAGAAAATTTGCTGATTTACCTCTTGAACAAGACTACTTATTATTTTGCGACAAAGGTGTTATGAGTGAAATGCAGGCCTATGATCTACGAGAAAAAGGCTTTTCCAATGTAAAAGTCTACCGTCAGCCTAAATAAATTTTTCCGCTCTAAAAAAGCGACTTGAGCAGCTCTAAACGCAGCTCTTTTTCGGTTTTTGAATATAACAATTTTTAGCAACTCTTTCTTTCGTAACTATTTCTTTCTTAACAGAACATTAATTTGCTCAAACAGAGCTTTTTCACTTCCGTTCATTCTAGCGTCCGTTAAATAACGTCCATTAACTACAAAACTGGGCACACTCACCACTCCTATTTGTTTTGCTCGCTCTTCCGCCTGATCAATTTTTTCAGATACAGCTTCGTCATTTGCCACTTGTAAGTAATCCGCTTCAGAAACACCAATCGAGAGAAAAAAACTTTTCAACTGCGCTTCACTTGCTATTGGCTGCTTTAACTGATGATATCGAAGAAATAATGCATCATGGCTTTTATCAAGCACACCTAAAGCTTCCCCAATAAAATAAGCTCTTGAATACAGTCTGCTATTGCTATTTCCCAAAGTTAAAGGAACTCGGGTAAACCCCACACTTTTAGGTAGTTTCTTTTTCCAACTATTAACCCTGGGTTCCAGATCTTTACAATGTGGGCAAAAATAAGCAAAATATTCAACAACTGAAGGTTTATTATCAGATAATGGCTCTTGAATAATTTTGTAGGGCTTATCGGGCTGTGAAGGCGAACAGGCTGATAACAGAGTCATTATCAATCCTAAGATTGAAAAAAATAGTGATAACTGCAATTTTTGTTTCATAATAATACTCAAGCCTATAATTAAAATTTAATTGTATTCGATTACATGCTGAGATACACCTGAGTTTTAATGATTTATTTTTAATGAACGCGGATCAAACCAACAAACTTACCTTCAATTCGAAATTCTTCCAGATTAGTAATAGGAATAGGCGAATAATCAGGATTGCTCGGTAATAGAGCTGGTTTTCCTTGATAGGTACCAAGTGTTTTAACTGTAACCTCTTCATCTATTCTAGCAACAACGATTTCACCATTATTGGCCTGATTTGTTTTGCGAATTGCGATTAAATCTCCGTCAAGAATACCAGCATCTTTCATGCTGTCTCCTCGAACACGTAATAGATAAGCTGGTCGTTGACTGGCCAACACATCAGGAATGGTTACATAACGTTCAATATTTTCTAATGCCTCTATAGGTACGCCAGCAGCAACTGAACCTACTAAAGGAAGCTCTCCTTCTTCTGCTTCCATAACCTGGATCCCTCTTGAGGTGTCCGCATGTAAACGAATATAGCCCTTTTTTTCTAAGGCTTTTAAATGATCAGCGGCAGCCTTACTTGAACTGGCACCAATAGCCTTACAAATTTCTTTATGGCTTGGCGGCATACCCAAATTTTGAATTTGAGACTTTATAAACTCCAATACCAGGCGCTGTCTTTGGGTTAATTCAATAGCCATTATCAATTCTCCTACATTTACGTTACCTCAATACTACTCAATTAAGTAGTAACAATACAAGTAGTTCTTGTTTTTTTCGTCAAATATCTCTTTTTTACACTCCTTAAGTTTGAGAAATAGCGATCTCTAAGCAATACTTATACCCAGACTCTCTAAAAAACAGCTTTTTGGGAAATTTAATATTATCAATAAACTCACTAATTCATAGCCTGGATAGATCGGCTTTCTTTTGGAAAGGAGTAAATGAAAAAATTTAAACTCGGGATCAGAGGCAAGTTAATCAGCTATGCAATGCTAATTAGTGTTATTTCTTTGTCATTGGTAGCTTCTTTCCTATACATCAACACCAAAAACGCATTAGAAAATTCTATGCGCAGTAGAGCCATAGTTGAAGCCGATCTTGTGGGAGACTCAACATCTGCAGCCTTAACTTTTGACAACTCTGATGATGCCAACGAGACACTGAGTAAATTAAGGAGTGATCCTGAAATTATTGGCGCTCAAATTCTAACCAGGAACGCTCAAAATATCTATGAAGTCTTTGGGGAATACTACAGAGAATATCACCCTCAAAAATTAATTTTACCTTCTGATATATCCGAAACAATTGTCACTTCGGGCTATATTGATGTGTTTCGACCAATATCAATCAATAACCAGGATGTTGGCCTGGTTTTTCTACGTCTCGATACCAGACAGCTATTAGCTCAACAGAGTGATTCCCTGGTCATAACTGCACAAACAGCATTATTAGTCATGCTAATTGCATTTTTGCTCTCTATTTTCTATCAACACTCCTTAACCCGACCCGTAATAACATTAAAAGACATTGCTTTTCAAATTGCACAGAATAATGACTATAGTATTCGTGCCAAAAGAGTCAGTGACGATGAATATGGGACTTTAACCTCTGCCTTCAATCAGATGCTTGAAGAGATCCAATCCAGAAATATAATCCAGGAAGATTCTCGAAATGAGATCAAACTACTCAACGAAAATCTTGAAAATACTGTTGAAGCTCGAACTAAAGAGCTCACTATAGCCAATAAACAAATCGAGCAAGAGTTGTTGGAAAGAAAACTCGCTCAACAAAGACTGGCTCGAAGTGAAAGGCGTTTTCGGCATATTGTAGAAGGACTCCGACGTGGATACATCTTTTTTTCTTGTGATAAGAACGCCTTTTTTAGTTATCTCAGTCCTTCAGTTGAAGAAGTCCTTGGCTACGAAGCTTCTGAACTCATTGGTTCCAAAAACAGAATGTTTGAAACAGCTTCCGGTTCCAGATTAGGAAAAATGGCCAAACAAAATTCTGATGCCCATAGGTTTTATGAAATTGAACTGAACGCTAAAAATGGCGAGCTTAAGATATTAGAAATTGTTGAAATCCCAAGAACAGATAATGATGGATTATTTGCCGGAATGGAGGGTATTGCACATGATATTACGGATAGGAAATTAGCAGAAAACAATCTGGTCACCGCTTTAGATGAAGCACAAAAGGCTCGTGAAATTGCTGAAAAAGCCAATAAAGTGAAATCAGAATTTTTAGCTAACATGAGTCATGAGATAAGAACGCCTATGAACGCGGTAACCGGATTGAGTCACTTGCTGCTTCAAACAAAACTTGATGACCAACAGCTTGATTACCTTTCAAAAATAGACCGATCGGCACATTCATTACTAGATATAATCAATGATATTTTAGATTTTTCTAAAATTGAAGCAGAAAAATTAGAGCTCGAACACGCTGACTTTTTTCTGGATTCAGTCATGGAAAGAGTTTCCGATATCACTGGCCCGAAGGCTGATCAAAAGGGACTTGAGCTTATTTTTGAGCAACTCTCCCTAATTCAATTCCAACTCATTGGAGATCAGCTAAGACTTGGTCAAATTTTAATAAATCTGGTCACAAATGCGGTTAAATTCACTTCCAGCGGCAATATCATCGTCAAGGTTGAAGAACTCAACCGCGACAATACTCAAATTTGTTTAAAATTTAGCATTATTGATGAAGGCATTGGTTTGACCGAAGAACAATGTTCAAGGCTCTTTACACCTTTTTCTCAGGCCGACACTTCATCCACTCGAAAATTTGGTGGCACAGGTTTAGGGCTGGTAATTTGTCACAGACTCACCAACCTGATGGATGGAGATATAGGTATTGAGAGTGAACTTGGAAAGGGCAGCACTTTTTGGTTTACAGTTCATCTGGGCTATAACGCTGAAGTCAATCACAATGCGAGAAAACATCTCAATTTATTACATGGCATGCGCATATTAGCGGTTGAAGATAACCCTGCCGCACAAGATATATTGATTGAAATGCTCCATAGTTTCAATATACAAACTATAATGGCCTCTAGTGGAGAAGAAGCCATTAAGGTCGCTCAAGACTATAAACAAAAACCTTTTGATCTGATTCTTATGGACTATAAACTTCCGGGCATCAACGGTCTTGATACCATTATTCAACTCAAACAAATGTTACCTGATTTTTCACCGGCTATCGTCATGATTAGTGCCTACTCCCGAGAAGAAATGGCTTCCCAGGGAGATAATATTCCATTTGACGGATTTGTTGATAAACCTGTCACACCTTCAGATTTAGTCGATTCAATAATGAGTGTTTTATCCAAATTAGGCCGATTACCAGATCATGATACAGAAACCAAGAGAATCACCAAAGAAATTAGTCTTGATCAAATTCGTGGAAAACGTGTATTGCTGGTGGAGGACAATGAGATAAACCAACAAGTTGCTGAAGGTTTGTTAATACGTGCTGGCATAGACGTCACTATTGCTAACAATGGAAAGGAAGGTTTTGAAATAGCCCTGGCAAATAGCGACAGACCGTTTGAACTTGTTTTTATGGATATTCAAATGCCTGTCATGGATGGTTACCAGGCCACCACAAAAATAAAAGCCCTGGAATCCTATGATCAAACCCCCATCGTTGCCATGACTGCACATGCTATGGCTGGTGACAGAGAAGTATGTCTTGAAGCGGGAATGGATGATTATCTTACTAAACCCATCAATGTAAATGTACTTTATGATATCTTAAAAAAATGGTTATCCCTTGGAGCTAGTGGAGTAGAATCAGAAGCATTTTCCAGATACGATGCATATGATGACGGCAACGATGAAAACTTATCATTACCTGGACGTTTTGACTATAAGAATGCCATTAAACGATTGGGTGGAAACAAAAAAGTCTTGCTAAATTTAACTCTCTCTTTTGTCAAAAAATATCAAAATGAACGGTTAATGGCCAGTGATTTATTTAAAAAACAGCATTGGAGAGAACTAGAAAGATGGGCACATTCTTTAAAATCTGCTGCTGCTTCAATTGGTGATATCGTTCTCAATGATGTTTCCAGACAATTAGAGTCTAGCAGTAAGGATAAGAAGGTTGAAACCTCCCAAAAATTGGTTGATACAATTGAAAAAGAATTGGCTTGTTCCATTGATGCTCTAAACCAATTCAATCAGGAAATTCCGATTGTAAAAACCCGGAACAATACAAGTATAAATGTGGATGTGATAAACGAAATTAGTCGTTTACTCATTGATGGCGATGCAAAGGCCGAGACTTTAATATTAGAAAACAAAACTTCTTTGAAACAAAAAATGGGCAAAAATTTTGATCAACTACATACAGCGATTGATATTTTTGATTTTGATCAGGCTTCTAAAATATATCAACAATGGATGAATAAACAATACTCAGAATTATAGGCATTTTATGACAGACAAGCACACCATATTGGTTGTAGATGACGAAGCTATCAATATTCGATTATTGATGGAAGCTTTAAAAGGTGAATATAGAATTCTGGTTGCAACCAGTGGGGAACAGGCTCTTAATCAATTAGACAAACATTCCGATATCAGTTTAGTTTTATTAGATGTTAACATGCCAGGTATGTCAGGTATTGAAGCTCTTGATGAAATTAAAAAAAATGACAAATGGGCTGATTTACCTGTTATCTTCGTCACCGCCATGGATCAAGAAGGTGATGAAGCAGACGGATTGGCAAAAGGTGCAGCCGATTACATTACAAAACCTATTTCCATGGCAATTGTTCGAGCAAGGGTCAGTACACAGTTAATTTTACAAAAGGCAAAAAAAGAATTAGCTGAACAAAATAAAATTCTGGAAAAAAGAGTATTAGAAAGAACCAGAGAAATTTCACATACCCAGGAAGTCATCATTTATAGTCTTACCTCTCTTGCTGAAGCACGAGATCAGGAGACAGGAAAACATATTATTAGAACTCAAAATTATGTTAAAGCACTGGCTAACCTACTAAGAAAACACCCTGATTACAAAGCTTGCCTGGACAATGATCACATTATCGATTCTCTTTTCAAAACAGCCCCACTGCATGATATAGGAAAGGTAGGTATACCTGACAAAATATTGTTAAAACCAGGCAAACTAACAGAAGAAGAATTTGAGATCATGAAAACTCATGCAACACTGGGTGGAGATGCATTAATTAAAGCCGAAAAATCTCTCAGTGGAAATGGAGCAACCTTCCTGAAATATGCCGTTGAGATTGCCTCTACCCACCATGAAAAATGGGATGGCTCTGGTTACCCCAAGGGTTTAACCGGACAAGATATACCTGTTTCAGGCAGACTAATGGCCATAGCTGATGTTTATGATGCTCTGATCTCTAAACGTTGTTACAAACCTGCTTTTTCTCATGAGGAATCTTTAGGTATCATGAAAAAAGGCCAAGGTAATCACTTTGATCCAATCATGTTGGAATATTTTATTGAGAATGGGGAGTTATTTAAACAAATAGCAGATGAATTTAGTGACAACAACGATGATGAGTAGTTATATGGTTTTTACCTATGTATAAATCTAGTCTAGTAATTTACTTAAATTTGTTTCTATAACTAACTCGCTATTCCCATCTTTTTCTACCTGGATCCTTATTGCATGCCACAATGCATTGGTATAAAGCACCAACTTCTCATAAATTGATATTAAGGAAATATCAACCGGACAATTATTGATTAACAGTTTATCAAAAAATTCTTCCTCTAATTTCCATGACTGTTTTAACACAGCCAGATCAAACAGTGGATTTCCGAATGCTGCATACTCCCAGTCCAGAGCTAATAAATTATTATTTTTATCAATCCATATGTTGCCAGGCGTTAAATCATTATGACAAACACAACCCTTAAAATTTAAATATGGTAGTTTATTGATTAATGGTTGTAGCTCTTGTTTTAACCGGAATAACCTTCTGAAATATAAACAACCTTCTGGCAATTGTTTAAAATATTTTTCCAATAGATCTACAAAATTAATCATAGGTTTTTCGGTAAAGGGTAACGCGTATATTTGAGTTAGTAAGTTTTTGAATTTTTGTTGGTAATCAAAACTTTCAAGATGGTGAGGTGCGAGATGTTCTCCTTGAATAAACTCACATATTTGAATTTTATTTTTAAGGTTGTTGTAAATGATTTTTGGAGCAATTTTATGCATTGACGCAAGAGAGTGTATTTTGTATTCATATCCCCTGTCACGAAAAAAAATTTGCCTGTTAAAACTATCAAATCTTGCAATATATTTTTTTTTGTTAGTAATAAGTTGGAAGGTATGATTAGACAGGCCTTCACTAATTTCATTAAGTGCAATTACAGGGTTATTCTTCCACAAAGATAGTGGCTCAATAAGGGCGGCATATTGTGCTTTAGTTGTGGGATTGATGTTCATCACTCCAGCTTCTTTTCCATACTCTGTACCCCAAAAAACTAAGTATGATATATAAAACAAAAAGAAGCACCGTTAAATAGAGTTGCCTGGATGAATATAGATAAAGAGAGGCCGTATCTATCACTATCCAATAAACCCAGTTTTCCAAAACCTTCAGGGTGACCATGTAGGTTGTTACGATAGCAAAGCAACTGGTGGCAGCATCAAGATAGGGTGATTTTGCACCAGTATAAACATCCATTAAATAGCCAACTATCAAAGCAATCAAACCAGTTAATAAAATTACTATAACATGTTTTTTTAATGGCCAAATTATAATTTTCTTTTCAATATGCGCCCTGCCACCTAACCACTGATACCAACCATAAACAGATAATACTAAATAAAAAATTTGTAACAGACTTTCGGAAAGTAAACTCACTCTCCAAAACAAGACCAAATAAATAGATGTTGATATAAAACCACAAACCCAACACCAGATATTTTGCCTTATTGCCAAGACTAAATAGCCTAAAGCAAATATCACTGCATAGATTTCCCACATTGAAATATTTTTTGCAGCTTCTATTACAGCTTCTATCATTGCATTTAATATTATCATTTCATTTGTCGATTGAATTAACCTTTTTGCTGCTAAAAATAATAGTTAGCAGTAACACCCCACTGCGCAGGATCTCCTTGACGAGTAAATAAGGTTTCAATCCAATCTGGTGGTTCATTTGCAAAAAAGAATCCTCTTACTGCATACTCCTTATCAAAAATATTTCTACCCCATAAATAAATTGACCATTCATTAAACTCATAACCATATTTAACATTGACTAAATTATAGTTTTTAGATTTTTGATCATGACTGTTTGAAAAGAAAAATTCATCTTTACCTGTTATATCCAGTCTTGCAAAATTATTACTTGCTCCTCGATAGGTCGCACCTATCGCATAAGTATATTTAGGTGCATGGGCTTGCTCTCTATCTTTGAGGTTTTTATCACCCACTATAAATGAATCAAATTCTGTAAATAACAACCCCAGATTTGAAAATATTTTTAAATTATCCGTCAGACTGTATTCTAACTCTGCTTCCATACCATAGTTATTACCACTAGTTGCATTATCTGTGACAAAGGTAAAAGAAAGTGGATCGGATGGATCATCTTGAAAAGAGGTTTCTACCTGTTGATCTTCTCGTTCCATATAAAAAATTGACACATTAGTTTTTAATCTTCCATTCAAACCCAGCGTTTTTATGCCCGTTTCTAAATTCCATAAATGTTCTGCATCAAATTCTATTCTGTCGCCAGGTATATTGTTATCAACATTAAAACCTCCCGCTTTAAATCCTCTTGATAAACTCACATAACTTAACATGCCCGTTCCATGTAAGTGATCTAAAGTTACATGACCACCTACCATTGTTTCGCTGGGTGATAATTTTTGAGATCTTGAATCAAGATAATCTGCACTTCGTTTTTCAACACGTAAGCCTGTTTTAATTTTCGTTAACGGGCTAACATAATAATCTAATTCTGCAAACAATGCTGTATTAGTCGCATCGTATTGACTATTTAGTTGATTAAAAACATCACTATTAAATAAATCAAGGTTGTCGTTTTTTTCTTTTAGATTTAATGCATAAACACCGATTAACCAGTCAGCTTTATTGGATAAAATTCTTGCTTCGGGTTTAGACACCCAACGTAATTCCTGGCTTAATGTTTTACGGTAACGTTCTGTTTTACTATCAAAATCAAATGGCCCATTAACTCCCCATAATTGTGGATTACCCCAGTCACCATCAAAGCTAAATAAAATGTCAGAACTTGCTACCGTTGAAATACTGGTAAAATCAAAATGCTTGTTTCCCGTCCAGGTTAATTTAATGGCCGCCGCCTGAGTATCCTGTTCGTCACGACCCGGTTTATCAGTATTGGTCACTAGAGAATTATTTTGTACCCATGCATCATAACCATTATTAAGCTCAACCTTAATAAAGGTAAAATCCACTTTTAGATTTGAAGACAAGATCCAGTTCAATTTTAATCTGGCCGTCAATTCATCTCTTTCATTAGTATCAGTTTTATTTAAAAATTGATTGTCACGAAACCCATCTGAATTATGTTGTTGTAAAGCCAATCGATAGCCCAATTTTTCAGTTAGTGGGCCAGACAATGAAAACCCTAACGCCTGTGTATTATCCTCACCCAGGGTTATTTTCGTGCGCCCTTCAAACTCTTGTGTGGGATCAAGAGTTTTAACATAAACCAAACCTCCTAAAGCATTAGCTCCATAACGCGCACCCTGTGGACCTTTAAGTACTTCAATTTGCTGCACATCAAATAGGGTTGCTATACCACCAATACCACTAAGATCAATATCATCTACCACAAAACCCACTGATGGATTAGGTGCCCCTTGATATTGACTGCGCTCTCCAATGCCTCGTATTTGAAAAAAACGCGGACGTGAGGTGCCACCTGACCAATTCAGGTTAGGGATCCAATTTAAAATTTCTTCGAAATGCTGTTCTCCTGCTTCCTCAATCAGATCTTGATCAAGCACAGTCAAACTGGTGGATTGTTGTTCTTCTTGTTGATGCCGATAGTCGGATGTAATAATAATGATATTTTCATCGTCATTTACAGATTCAGCACAGGTCATAGAGCTAACGCATAACAACGTTATAGATGTGAGTATTAATTTAATTTTTTGCAAGGGATCTCAGCCTAAAAGTTTGAGAACCGGGCTCTGACGGCGCCTGTTCCTACGCCGGTGTTAACCGGATCAGGTTCAAAGGGTCTGTTGATTGACTTGCCAGTGATCAATATAAAATTAACCGGCAAAATAGTTCAACATCTCAGGTCCTTCCAGACCTCCCCTCAGGAGGCGCGAGTATACACCTAAACAGGTTTAAAGTTAAACAACATTCTCCCTAAACGCGAGGTGCCTCCACAAATTTCTTAGCCCAAACCCCAATACACCAGAAAAAACGAAAATACAGATATTACTAACCACAATATCACCCCCTGAAGCATAGGTTTGAGATCTATCGCTTTTAGTACTTCTTTGGTAAAACCTGCACCCATAAACAACAGGCTTACCACCATGCCTGTTTTGGCGGCTAATACCAGATAACTACTCAATTCACCAATTTGAGGAAAAAAAGTGTTTATCGATGCCGCTATCATGAACAATAAAATAAACATTGGTGGAGCGGTTTTAGCCCCTTGTCCCTGTTGCTGCCATGAGGCTAAAAAAACCAGAGGAATAATCCATAATGCTCGAGCCAGTTTTGTGGTAGTAGCCGTCACCAGTGCATCGTCACCATAAATGGATGCCGCACCAACCACCGAGCTAGTATCATGTATTCCCAGGGCTGCCCAAACGCCAAACTGAGTTTGAGATAGCTCCAGCACATGCCCTAAATAAGGATAAAGATACAGAGCTACGCCATTTAAAATAAAAACAATAGAAATTGCCACCACCACCTGGTGTTGTGAGGCTTTGATTGTTGGTGCCAAAGCAGCTATTGCACTCCCACCGCAAATAGCGGTGCCACCGCTAATCAAATAAGATAGTTTCTCTTCTACAGCTAATTTCTTTCCCAAAAACAACCCGACACTAAGCGCCACGACAATGGTGATTAGGGTTAACAAAAAGCTATTTTGGGTTTCTTGCCATAATATTGATAAATCAATGCTAAAACCTAAACCGACTACACTGGCTTTTAATAACAGCCCCGCATAATTCTGGGTAACCACTCGATAAGGGTTACCAACGGTTAGTGCAAGAATAATTCCCAGGATCAATGCTGTACCTGCATGTATCCATTGAAAAATAGCTGTCAGAATAAAAATGCCGAGTAAAGTTACTGATAAAATTTTCTGTTTTGTTATCATTTTACATAAACCATTTACAGGATCTTGTTTAATACCAACAATAAAAGGAGCTGCATCATAACATTCATCAGCATATCCAACCCATGTAAACTATAATAGTGCTTGTACGCAGAATTCCCATTTATTATCATCCTGAACTTGTTGATGGATCTTGCTTGTTTAAGGATATTATCTGGTGTTCAAGTTCATTATTTAATGTTGTATTGAGGTTCAAAGTTTGAAAGATTTTTTTCTTACAATTCGGGAAAACTTCTGGAGCATCAATCCGTCGCAGAAATCTTTCGGGTTGCGGCTGATCATTCCATGTCTTCGCACAGGCTACGCCATTTTAAGAGATTTATTAAAAGGTGAATTAAACCTCAGGGCTATGAGCCTGGTTTATACAACTCTACTTTCTCTGGTTCCCTTATTAGCAGTCAGTTTTGCCATTCTTAAAGCTTTTGGCGTGCATAATATGATAAAACCGATGCTTGAAGTAGCTTTAGCGCCTCTTGGTGAAAAAAGTAGTGAAATCACCATGAATATCCTTATGTTTGTAGAAAATATGAAAGTCGGATTACTTGGATCAGTAGGTTTAGCTTTTTTATTTTATAACATCATCTCATTAATGCAGAAAATTGAATCTTCATTTAATTATACATGGCATGTAGCACAAACCCGCAGTTTCGGGCAAAGAGTCAGCCATTATATGAGCACCATTCTCATTGGTCCCATTCTGGTTTTTTCTGCCATTGGTCTTAGTGCAACACTAATGGATTCAGACTGGATGCAAACGATTCTAGCCGTAGAACCATTGGGTACTTTGGCCGCAATTATTGCCAAATTTATCCCTCTTCTAATGATTATTATCGCCTTTAGCTTTCTTTACACGGTGATCCCAAATGCTGATGTAAATATAAAATCAGCAATCATTGGTGCTTCCATCGCAGGAGTATTATGGCAATCTGTGGGTTATTTATTTGCCTCCATGGTCGTGGGCTCAACCAAGTATCTATCTGTATACTCTGCCTTAGCCACCCCCATATTTTTTATGATTTGGCTTTATGTTGGTTGGCTTATCTTATTAATTGGTGCCAGCGTTGCTCATTATCACCAATATCCTGAAAGATTGCTTAGCCGCACACGCTATCTACGTTTAAGCCCAAGACAACAAAGACTCGTCGCTTTTTTTGTACTTTCAGTTGTGCAAAAACAATTTTCTCAGGGCCTGAAAGGCCCCTCAAGCCTGGAACTCTCCAGAAGGCTAAACCTGCCCATAGATACTTTAGAATCAGTATTAGAAAAACTGGTCAAAGCTAAACTTCTTATCGCTATTGTTGAACAAAATAGCTGGAATCCAGCAAAAGATCTGCATTTAACCTCTGCCAAAGAAGTAGTTGATATTATTGATCACTGGGGCGAAAGTGACTGCACACACATGCAAGACTGGCCTATTCCAGAAAAAGCACGACTTTGGGAATCTGAACTCAATGATACATTTGAACAAATGTTTGCACAGCAAACATTAGAAAAAATACTACCGTGTAATGATCTCCATAATGTCCAAAATGAGGTAAAATAAACCCATTAATTCATACTTTTCGGAAAAACAACATGCAATCAACCGTTATCGCTCCTTCTATTTTATCAGCCGATTTTGCCCGCTTAGGCGAAGAGGTGCAGGCCGTTATTGATGCTGGGGCTGACTGGGTGCATTTTGATGTTATGGATAATCATTATGTGCCAAACCTGACCATTGGCCCAATGGTGTGTAAAGCGCTGAGAGATTATGGTATTAAAGCCCCTATTGATGTGCATTTAATGGTTAAACCGGTTGATCGACTGATCCCCGATTTTGCTGAGGCTGGTGCCAGTATTATTACCTTCCACCCGGAAGCCTCTGAACATATTGACCGCTCTCTTCAATTAATTAAAAGCCTCGGTTGTAAAGCTGGGCTGGTTTTTAACCCGGCAACACCCTTACATTGCCTGGATCATGTTATGGATAAATTAGATGTCATTCTACTCATGTCTGTTAATCCAGGGTTTGGTGGTCAATCCTTTATTGAAGAAACTCTTAATAAGACCCGTATCGTAAGAGAAAAAATTAATCAGAGTGGGCGAGATATTCGCCTGCAAATCGATGGCGGGGTAAAAGCCGATAATATCGCAAGAATTGCTGAGGCGGGAGCAGATACCTTTGTTGCCGGATCAGCCGTCTACAACGCAGATGATTACCAGCAGGTTATTTCATTAATGAAAGCCAACGTTAATTCTATTCGGTAAAGTGATTAATGATGCAAAGCCATTTTGATCAAACTAAACCCAGAGTCACTACCTATACACAAAGAGCGGAGTTACTTGATCAAACAGGTTGGTTACAAGATCTCTCCTGGAATCAAATCAAACTAATGGCAAAATTTGTTAAAGTGTATGATATTCCTGAGAAAACTGTACTTTTTGATGAAGGCGACAAAGCTTATTTTTTAGGTGTTATTTCTGAAGGACAAGTGGTGGTTAGAAAAAAAAGCAAGGGGGAGTCTTCCCAAATTATTGCGAGACTGGGAAAAGGAAAAACTTTTGGAGAAATGTCTCTGGTTGATGGTGCTGTCCGCTCTGCCAGTGTTAGCACTCAAACACCCATTGTACTGATTACCTTATCTCATAATGATTTTGAAACCCTGCTACATGAAGCCTCAAAACTGGGAGTATGTTTATTGCTTAAAATAGGTAAATTGATGAGTGCTAACCTGAGACGCACCAGTGCTTTGTTAATTGATTCACTTGAACATCAGGAACATTAAAAAGTCAGGTTGCGCTTCACTAACCTAATCCACAATTTACAATTTACAATTTACAATTCAGATAATAAGTGGCATTAACATTATGGTAAATGATGAGGTTGTTAAATTTCTAATTGAAAACTCCCCTTTTTTTTGCAGTGCTGTTCACGGCGTACATCACTGGCGTTCCGTTGAACGAAATGGGTTATATCTCGCCCAGTTCACTGGAGCAGACAGATCTGTGGTCTCATATTTTTCCCATTTTCATGATTGTATGCGTCAAAATAATGGACATGATCCCAAACATGGATCGAGAGCTACGAAATTCTTAAAACAAAATAGGTCTAAGATTAAACTCAATGATAAACAATTCGATCAACTGTGTTTCGCATGTAGTGGACACACTTTCGGTCGAAAAACAGACTGCCCAACCGTAGCAACTTGCTGGGATGCAGATCGATTAGATATTACTCGGGTAGGGATTGATTGGGATATCAGTTTTTTTTTTAGCGACGAAGCTAAACGGATCGTTGAGATGAAAGATATTGAAGCTCTACATAATTTTAATAAAATTCCACAATATTTTAGCCAAACCGAAACACAAATACTAAGTTCAAGTCTACAAAACGTTGTTTACCATTCATCTCATGTATTAAGTTTAAAAAAAATTCATCCGAGAATCAGTACACATCACAAATCATGGGTCTACGCGACCCGTGAACCAGTGATGTCTTCGATCTTTCTTGGCTCTTTTGGGGGAGATTTAGCTTGTGCTATTGGAAGAGAGAGTTCCAGTGGCCTACCTTACCTATGCGAAAGGTTTGAGGGTGCTTTTGATAAAAGGTACCAAATAACAAAGGGATCTATCTACACACTTCCCGCTGTTGATTTTGTTACTAACAATACTTTATGGCAAGAAGAAATAGTTTGTATTCACACTGTACCCATCATCAAAGAGATGGTTATTCAAAATGTTAAAGAATACCTGCTTTCCTTATCACAACGAGGAAAACTTATTATTAAATATTATCCGGAAAAGATAGATGGAATTCCAGAAGACGATAGTGATCTTGTGAAAATCTGTTCTGCCAGAATGAAAAAAAATCCTGATGTTTTAAATGATGTCAAAACCTTTCACCCAAGACTGGTTAAGAGAGTGATAGATGAATTTCGAAAATCACATACACTGCATGTGTAAATTAAACAAATGAATCCGTATTAACTTTTAATAAGTTCATTTTTTTACCTTGATAAAATGTGGGATGTATACCTTTGGTACCATTTTCTAAAACCGACTCTGCAATAGGCAACACATATTTTTTATAAAGCTGTGGATCATTATAGGTTTCAAAAGATGCAATCCCATAAACCTCTTCTCTTTTATATTTAAATTTCGGTTGCTTTATTTTTTTGACTTGCTTTCTCAGCTCTCCATTGTAATCAGGATCAGCATTAAAATACTCAACACCTCTGGAATTTATTACAACATAATCGTTCCAGATAATTGCACCTGCTTTCTTACCAGAACCGAAAAAAAAATATTGGATAACATCATATTTAGAAAAATCCACCTTGTGTTTATGGGGAACACTTATTTTTTCTGAGATCTCACCAGTATCTCCAAAAGTGTATACATTCAGTATTTTGACGTCTTTTTTTAATTTTATGGTAATCAATCTGGGCGGCTCACCTGTTACTTGATCAAATTTTGCATAGCGCTCTTTTTTATCATAAAACATACCAGTCAGAGGATTTTTCCAGGTAAACAAGACCGGACTCCCTATTAACTGAGGGTAAGCCTTTCCAAATTTATATGAAGGTAACGGCGCCATAGGTAATTGCTCTGACTTTTCCTGTAATATTTTAGCCATGTCATTTAACGCCCTGGGATTAGTCCAATGGTATAAAAATTCGGGTACTTTTTTAGCAAAACAGATATTTAATAATATAATTAAAAACAATCATTCCCTCCTCATTTAACAAATCACAGCCACAACAAAACACTCCATGCCCAAGCCCATTGGAAATGCATAATTCAGAGTGGATAAACACATCTACTGCTTTGTTGGATTGGTTTGCAAGGAAATAACTTTTGGGAAGCTGCCTCAGGCTGACGGAACTGTTTGCTCCGCAAGTGTCAGCACCAAAATTCCGCGGTGTTGATAATTTTATCTCTTAAAAATTTTGAACCCCATTAGATGTGGCCTCAAAATCAGATGTATCTTTACTACTTATCCCGAGTTCAGATTACTTAAAACTGGAAATTGATGAGAATCTGTATATGACATACAAGTGCTTTGTTAAAAACACTCTTTAGATCATCAAGAAAATAAAGCTTTTTCATCTTGCCTTTTAGGATAACTTATTGCGTCAGCCTTATGGCCCTTATACTGACCATCGGCATCCACAAAAAAAAAGAATGCCTGGATCTGCCATTGATTCTTCAGCGGCTTCCTCCAATGATAGAGCTTACTCCCTTGAAATAATACTGCTTCACCTGTATTTAATGAAACCTTTATTTCTTCTCCACTATCTTCATTTTCAGAAAAATAAATTGGCCACTCTTCTTCACCTTTAAAATCTACGGTTATACTCATTGAAAATTCCGCAGCTTCTCGATCTATATGTTTTTCCAAAACTTCATGTTCAGGATAAAATCTTACACAATTAAAACTGGTAAGAAGTTTGATACCTAAATATTTGGATAATTGTTGGCAAAGTTCTTTATGTACTTCTTCAAAAAATTCATCGCCATAAGCCCATGAACTAGCGACACATACTGGACAATCCATTAGCTTTCCAGACTTTGACAGAGCCCATACCCTTTGAGAAAGCAATTGACATGTTTCTGCAACTAACGCTGGTTTAATCTCCAGATAATGTCTGTCTAAAAATAATTTACCTTGCTGAGTTAAATTCAAGTTACAACCTCCTTATCTGGGATCTTCGCATCTAAATGAGGCCGCAACCGATGTTTAATGTGTGAAATAATTATTTGGAAATCTTCACAATAAACACTCGGATTATTAAATCTGTTTTTTTCTGACCAACGAGTCACCATTGGACCACCACCACAAATTTTTTTAAACTCACATGCTTCACAGGTTTGTGAAAGTTTAAAAGAACTGTAATAAATCTCTTGCCAAAGAGGATCTTCAGTCACCTGCTGTAGGTCATGTGTTTGGATATAAATATTACTGGATGTTGTTAGACCGTCAATCATCCTGAGATCATCAATCGCCTCCAATTTACCATCGGTTAGCAAAGTAACCGTGGAGATATAACCTACGTCATGTTGTGGATTTTTCTCACTGGCCACAATTTGCAACATATACTTATCGAAGATCCTGATGTTGACATCCTGCTCTATCAATACATCAAGATATTGGTCAAATAATTTGCAATAATATTGTGCTAACGTTAAAGGGTTACTTTCATAATGCGAATGGGGTGTTAAAATATCAAAATCTTTTAATTCCAACCGCTCAACAAAATGCTCCAACAGATCATGGGGATTGCACATTGGGGCTGCTACCGATAAAATATAAACATGGATCCCAGACGCTCTAATACGTTCAATCGCCCTTATAGTGCTTAAATAAGTACCTCGGCCCTTGGCATCTATACGATTTTTATCATGTAAATGCTGATCACCGTCCAGACTTATCCCAAGATTTATCTCAAATTTTTTTAACAATATAATCCAGTCTTTATCAATCAATAAACCATTTGATTGCATAGAAAGGTTAATTTGACAACCCGTCTTTTTCTCAATATGGCGTATTGACTGACAAAAACCCTTAAACCTCTCTTTAGAAAAGAGTAATGGCTCTCCCCCATGAAAGGAAATAAAAAAAACCTGCAATTGATGGTGTCTTATATGCCCAAGCAATTTAACAAGTAAAACATCTACAACTTCTGGTTTAAGAAATTTTGGTGAAGCCTTTACCAGAGGATCATTGAACCAGTAACAATAACTACAGTCAATATTGCAACGACTAGCTAATTTTATCACCAACTCATTAACAGCAGGAAAAGCTACCAATTTGCGATTACCAGCATATATTGTTTCCTATAAGAATATTCATCTATTAGAGGCTACTTTCAGTCTTATTAATATAGCCATAGAAAAACCTTCATTTCATTAATTAGCGCCGTTTAAGGTGGTGGTACGTATGTATAAATGGTTACTTTGGTGGTGGTGGTGGACCTTCTGCATGCATGCACTGCTGCTTAAAATTAGCTTCTAAATCTACTGAATCACGCATATTCTGAAGTTTTTTATTTAACTTAGAAGATATTGACTGGCCTAATAGTGGATCTGAATCTATTTTTTCTTCATGGATACTAGTGGCCTGATTTGATTGCATAACAACTATTCCTTTTTTAAAGTTTAAGTTCACTATGTATGGTATTTAAATACCCCCTCTAACCAAGACTAGTCCAATAAGCTCTAAAAATAAACTTTTTTTGTAACTATTCAGCTTACACCTAAAATAAGCCATTTGTGAAGCATATCCCTATGCTTCCCCCTTCAGAGCTGGCGCGAAAATCTTTTCCAGAAAAATTTTTCATCGTTCACAAAAACGTCAGGACATGCAATGCTCCAGGCATTGCTTATGCGTACACTCCATCCATGAAGATAAACGCTTTTGAACAGCTTCAACTGGCTCGTAGAGGGATGTGCATGAATGCACATCATAAAAAAGGTTACCTCCATGAATGTAGGGTATGCTGGAAATGCAGGAGCAATTTCCAGTCAAATAATCAGTTTTTTGCCTCAATCATACTCAATTTAGGGGCAATCTGAACAGCTACGGATGCATTTAGCAACTCTCTGAATAGTTATCTTTTTTAAAATAAAAGATTTTTTCCTGAAATTTCGATAAAATAGCTAGAAGAAACCTTCAAATTCACATAATCTGAAAAAATAGCTCTTTCTCAGGTAAACTTAAACTTTTATGAAATTTAGCCATCAATTATTATGTTAGTTTTGGATAATAACAAACCCATTAAAAACAATTTTTATAAAAAACAAGCACACTTGTTGTGCTACTCTGTTATATCCATTTTCTTCTTTTTTACTCTAAATTCCTCCCCTGCCTTTGCAACTCACCCCTTACTTAAAAAGATATGGGCACCATTTTTTAAATCCTATACCGTTGATGATGGTATGTCACAATCCTCTGTCAACTTTATGATACAAGACAAAGATGAATTTATCTGGCTGTCTACTCCTGCGGGTATAGATAGATTTAACGGTTTTGAATTTGAATCTATTTCATTTCAAAAAACCCAACGAAGAAACTCTCGACTTAATATTGTGGCTTTATTTCTCAACCATCAACAACAGGTTAGTGTTATCACACAATACGGAAATTATTTTGTCTTCGACTCTATTCGCCATCAATTTGTTCTTTCTTACTCTCCCAATATAAACCTTCAAATTACCCATGCACAACTTTTAAATAACAAACAATTGTTTCTATTTGGTTTAAACGAATTACATGTTTTACAGCTTGATTCCCATCCGATAAAATCATTACCACCCCCTACCTCCACACTAAACACTATAAACAATGTATATAACCTGGCTGTGGATAACAACAACATTCTCTGGGTTAGCACAAGAAAAGGGAAGCTTTACTCTCTGGATGTATCTCAATACAATCAAGACATAAAACTTATTGAACATCCATTTAACAAAATTTTAACTAAGAATACTCCTGACCTCCTGCTCATAACACCCTTTGATCAAGGGGGGATAATTGCAGGCTTCTATCTATCTGGTGAACTCTACCATGTTAACCACCAAACAATTAAACCCAAAGCATTTCCCAACCTAAAGCCAACCCTGAAAAAAAACAATATAACCGCCATGCTTCAAACCAGCAAAGAAGATTTATGGATATCGACTTTTGGTAGCGGTCTCTTTAAAATTAATTTATCCACCTCTTCCATAAAACAATATAAAGCACTTAAAAACCAAAAAGGTTCATTGAGTTCCAATAATATTAGAGCTTTATTTTTAGATAAACAGAAACAACTTTGGATCAGTTCGCCCAATGGAACTAATTTTGCTAACATTGAACAATCTCGATTTTTTCAAATAGGAGGTGATCAGGCTTATACCGTTCCGCTGGCATCGTCCCATGTATCTTCAATCTTATCTACAACTAATGGAAGGTTATGGATCGGATCACATGATGCAGGACTTAGTCTGTTAACTCCAAAGATAGATACTAACAACACAACAAGCTTCCAATCCTACCAATTAGATCATTATACAGATCCCGTTTTTATCAATGCTCTCGGCCTCGATTCAAATAATCATCTCTGGGTTGGCGGGGCGTATTTTCTCTACTGGTTAAACGCCACAACAGGCAACAGGGTAGCCGTTTCTAATGAATGGCTCCCTACTTCAAAAGTCGGCATCAAGAATTTGCTAATCACTGACTCAGAAAAACTATTGATTGACTTCAACAACCTCCTTATATATCAGGGAGCGGATAGAAGTGTTTTTCAATACCAGCTGCCCGTTAACGCAAAGGATGTCGAGGCTTTTTCCGTCATCAAACAAACTAATGGCAAATATTTTCTAGCTTCGCCCTTTAGCGGAGTTCTCTACTATTTTGACATCAACACAAAAACCTTGAGCACCTTAAATACCGTTACAAAAAACGGCTCTGCTCCTATAAGCATAATTTCTCTCTGGCTCAGCCCCAAGAACGAATTATGGATAGGTACAGATGGAGAGGGAATTATCCGCAAAAAACTAAACAATGAACAAACAACCTGGCTAACTACAGATAACGGCCTACCAGACAACAAAATATATGGCATTCTGGGCGATAGTTTTGGCAATGCCTGGATAACCAGCAATAAGGGGTTAAGTCGTTATGATAATAAAAGCCAAAAAAACCAAAGTTTCACGGTAAAAGATGGCCTTCAAAGCAATGAGTTTAACCAAGGCTCTATTTTTAGAAGTAAAGATGGATTACTATTTTTTGGTGGCATCAATGGTATTACTGTTATTGATGAAAATAATTTCACTCCCAATACCCACATCCCAAAGACATATATTCAGAGCGCTTCATTATTTACTAATGATGGCCTAAAGCGGCTTAAAATATTCAAAGAATCACTCGAAACACTTGATTACCACTCCAACTCTTTATCATTTAAAATCGGAGCTATAGACCTATTAAATCCTGATGATATTACTTACGCTTACCGATTTAAAAACCGAACCGATGAATGGTATGATCTAGGCACTAAACGAGAATTCAACTTTTTAAAATTAGCTGCCGGTGATTATCATTTACAAGTCACTTCGTGCAATAGCGAAAACACCTGCAATCCTTCCCCAAAATCTGTTTATTTTAGCATTCCACCCCCACCATGGTTAAGCTGGTGGGCTTTTGTTTTATATGCATTAGCCTTGGGAGCAATCATAATTTATTTTATTAAAAACCAACAAAATAAATTAATATCTCAAATACAACAAGCCCAAAAAGAGAAACAAATAGCTGATGAACTGAGAAAACTGAATACTATGAAGGATCAATTTTTAGCCAACACCTCTCATGAACTTCGAACCCCTTTAAATGGCATTATCGGTTTAAGTGAGATGCTACTAATAGATCCCAAAGATATTCCTGTCGAAGAGCTTCAAGAATCTTTAGATACCATTCACAATTGTGGCAATCAGCTTAAACTTCTGGTTAATGATTTATTGGATTTTGCCCAATTACAAAACAAAGCACTCAAGTTAAAGTTTGATTATTTTGACATAACCCGTCTGGTCAATGATTCAGTAAAGTTATTACAACCTTTAGCTTTTGAGCATCAACTCCGCATTAAAATATTATCCCAAAAACCCTCTTATCAAGTATTTGCTGATGTAAATCGTATTCGCCAAGTATTATATAATCTGATTAACAATGCCATTAAATTTTCTGAACGAGGAATAATTACAATTGAACTGACCGAAGTAAATCAAAAAATTAAAATTGCTGTTTCTGATGAAGGGGTTGGAATTGCTCCAGAATTACAAAAAAAGATATTTCTATCCTTTACCCAATTAGATGGTGGCAGTACTAGAAATAAAGGTGGCATTGGACTTGGTTTAGCTATTTGTAAAGATATTATTGAACTACATGGTGGAGAACTTTTACTAAAATCTAAATCTGGAAAAGGTTCTGAATTTAGCTTTTATCTGGAAACCACTAAAGACTGGGCTCTACAAAATAGTTCGTTAGAGTTAACCCCGAACAAATCCTCTATACATTAATGTTGCACAAACCAACATAAGAAGCATATCTTCAAAATATATCCAGTATAAATCAGTCTAAACAAGCCGAACAATCAACCAATAACACCCCATAAAAGCAATCAATAAAGATAATATTTTTTTCGGTTTTTCAACTACATCCATTAATTTTACCTTCAGTAGTAACTGTCTTAGTAGCAACCATTGGCAAAAAAATGAAATCATCAAAACTAGAAGTTGCCCTAACTCAACCCCAAGATTAAAACCCACCAGAGGAATCAAAATACCATCCCCCATCATTAACATGGGTCTTAACATTGCCGCAAAACCCAACCCATGTAATAACCCAAAAGCAAACACCCATGCATAACGAGATAAACCAATCGGTGCATTTCTCATATTTTCTATCGAAACTAGTATAATCGACAAAGCAATACCAGGTTCAACCCATGATGCATCAACTAAAACCCACTCCAGTGAAGCCAAAACTAAACTTAATGTGTGGGCCAAGGTAAATAAGCTGATCTGTAAAATAAGCAGCTTCCAGTACCTGCTAGATAACGATAAGGCCACAATAAAAAAAATATGGTCTAACCCTGTTGGAATGATATGTATAAAACCTAAATTCAATGACTGAATAAAGTTCATTATTGCTCTAATCCTGACATATTGACACCATGAAACAGCTATTAACAGATTTTCAGCTGACATTCAGTTACAAATCTATATAATCCTTAAACAGCTATCTTTATTTAATACAGGAAAACTATCATGAAATTTCGTTATTTTCTAACCTTGGTGTCCTTCCTTGGTTTTTTTACAAACTCAGCTCTAGCGGCTGATCCCTTCGCACCACCAATACCTTTATATAAAGAAGGTCAGCAATATATTACGGCTTTTCCTGAAGAAACCGCAGACAATCCTACCATAATAGAGTTTTTTTCTTTTGGCTGCCCCCATTGTTTTAATTCTGAAGGCCAGGTGGAACGTTTAGTAAAATCATTACCAGAAAGCGTTAATTTTATTAAAGTACCTGTAGGTTTTGGCCGTCCTGATTGGGTGCTTTTTGCCAGAGCTTATTATATCAGCAAAGAATTAAAATTATCCCCAAGTTTCTCCACTGCTTTCTTCAACCAAATTCATACCAAACACCAACCACCTAAAAACAAACAACAATTGGCACAGTTTTTTGCTACCCAGGGTGTTGCAGAAACAGATTTTAACAAGGCATATTCTTCATTTTATGTGGAAAGCGCCATCAAAAAGGCAGATAAGTTGGCAAGAAAGTTTAAAATCTCAGGTGTCCCAAGTTTTTTGGTCAACAACCGTTATAAACCCGGCAAACAACTCAAATCAGAAAAAGAATTTAATGATGTATTGGTCGCTTTAGCTTTAAAAGATTTTCCATAACGTTATCTCTATGCCATTTAGATCTAAAAAGGCGCTGTTGCGCCTTTTTGTTTAATTCCACTAAAATGTTAGCTTTAAAGCCATCGTCCAAAACAGTAATTTTTTATCTAGCTGATTTATATAAAGATTTTCCCGGCATAATCTTTGCTCTAAATTGAAAGTTACCCATCTATCAATTGGAGATCCAAATCAAATACCTGATTCTTGCTACCACAATTATTCTGAATGAGAGGTGTCAACCATGACTCTCCAGCCGTGACTAAACTTATCCAGAAAAAATCAATTAGCCAAACCTAGTACTGCATATACCACCAAACAAGCAGCAGCAGCAAGCAAAGCATAGGGTAGCTGAGTTCTAACATGTTCCAGATGATCACAACCCGAAGCCAAAGAAGCAACAATTGTGGTATCTGAAATAGGGGAACAATGATCGCCAAAAACGCCTCCCCCTAAAACTGCAGCCAACAACAAAGAAGGATTAACACCAGTTGTTAACGCTATTGGAATGGCAATAGGAACCAAAATTCCAAAGGTGCCCCATGAAGTACCTGTGCTAAAAGAAATGATTGCTGCTGCAATAAAAACACTGGGCGCAATCAACCATAGTGGTAAACTCTGGGAAACTATACCTGCAACAAAAACACCTGTACCTAATTGTTTCATGCTAGCACCTAACGCCAAAGCCAATAAAACCGTAGTTACTAATGGCAGTAGATCAGACATTCCTTTAAAAGACAAACGGAGGATTTCCTGATGATTGTAATGATGACCCCTTCTTAACAAAAGATAAGCTACTAACAAAGCAAAAGCCGTACCCCACAATACAGATTTCGAGCCTGATCCTTGCATAATTTGACCATTACCTGTATAGATCATGAACCCAATAATCCCTATAATTAACACAAATATTGGTAACAGGAAAAAGCGAATTTTAGTAGGCTCAGTTTCATCCTGATCAAACTGCAGAGGTTTTTTGTTTGATTCTGCGGTTGCCATACTAAAAAACACCCTGTTTGACCAGGCTGTATAAAAAACCAGAATCAATGTAAACAATGCATACAAGTTAAATGGGATACTCATAATCATGGTTTCAACCGGATTATCCAAACCATACCCCTCCAACAACCCTAAGATATAAGCACCCCATGCATTGATTAAAACCAACACACTGACCGGCGCACAGGTAGAATCGATAATATAAGCCAACCGTGCTCGACTCATTTTAAATTTATCAAAAAGGCTCTGTGACAAAATTCCCGCTGTTAATATACTTAAATTGGTTTCAATAAAGATAACTACACCGGTTAAAGCCGTTAACAAACTCACCTGCCTTGGAGTCTCAGCAAAGCGACGTTGAACTAACCAATTAACAAATGCTGCAACACCGCCAGAATGACGAACCAACGATAACAACGCACCAATCATCAAACTAAACAACAAAATTCGTGTATTTCCCTCATCCGCAAAAACGCCAGAAATTCGATCTAACAAACCAAGAAAGCCAAAAGCAGGATTAAATGCATGTAACAAAACTTCTGAGGCAAAAATGGCAACTAATAACGATAAAATGACTTCTCTTTTCCACATTGCCACCGCTATCGCTAATATAGGTGGTAATACCGTCCATAATCCCATTGCTTGTAACCTCTTTATCTTAATGAATTGGTTATTTTCATTATTAAATAACCATTATTTCGTCAAACTCTAAACTATTTTTATTTTGTGTCTTTGTTTTTTTAATGTATTCAAATAGTTACAAAACCTTCCAACTGGCTCATTTTTTGCATTTTAGACAATATATTAAAAGTCAGTATATAAAAATCCATATATTAACAATCAAGATCAATTAATAAGTTAGGAGCTTACCATGTTGGAATTAATCATAGGCATAATAATCGGAGCTACTTTTGCTGATTTTTGGAGATATATCTATAAAATTATAAGAACAGGGTTCAATAAGTGGATGAAAAAAAACAACAATCAAAATAGTTCAGAGTTTGATTAGTGATCATGCCCTAATCATTCAAAAAGTTTGATTAGAGAAAGCCGATATAATTAACCACGTTTTCAAGCGTGATCCTCTAACACCCTGAAACGTGTTTCTGTTAAAATCCGCTCCATGTTTAATCTTACAGATCTCAGTTTACAACTGGGTGGCCACTGGCTACTTCAGCAAGCTAATTTGCGTGTTAATCCTGGAGATCATATTGGTCTTCTTGGTATCAATGGAAGCGGTAAAACCAGCCTGCTCAAACTACTTTTATCTGAGTTGGAAGCAGATACTGGAGAAATCCAGATCCCTGGCGGAACTCGAATTGCTCATGCCCGACAAGAAATAGCTTCTTCAAGAAGAACGGCACTTGAGTATGTGTTGGATGGTGACACTCATTTAAGAAAACTAGAACAACAATTGCAACAGGCTGAATTACAGCATAATGGACACCTGATAGCTTCTGTGCATGAACAACTTGATAATATTCAAGCATATACAGCTCCAACTCGAGCAGCCATATTACTCAGCGGACTTGGTTTTAACGAAGATCAACATCAACAAGATGTGCAGGCTTTTTCCGGTGGTTGGCGCATGAGGCTTAATCTGGCTCAGGCACTAATGTGTCCTTCAGATTTACTATTACTGGATGAACCCACCAACCATTTAGATCTTGATGCTATTTTTTGGCTTGAAGACTGGTTACAACGTTACCCTGGAACCCTTGTCCTTATTTCTCATGATGCCAGTTTTTTGAACTCTGTGGTCAGTCATATCGTTCATTTAGAACATCAAAAACTGACTCTATATAAAGGTGACTATGATAGCTTCGTTCAGCAGCGAGTTCAGGCGTTATCTTTACAGCAGTCCATGGCAGTAAAACAACAAAAAGAAAGAGAACATATAGAGACTTTCATCTCCAGATTTAGAGCCCAGGCAACCAAAGCCAAACAGGTTCAAAGCCGAATCAAACAACTCCAAAAGCTTGAACAGGTTACCCTGGCCAGAATTGCATCACCTATTCAATTTCATTTTAAAACACCGCCCAAACAACCGAATCCGCTATTTGTTTTTAATAAAGTCTCTTTAGGTTATACCGAACCAGTGCTTACTGATCTTAACCTTACCTTGCCCAGCCAAAGCCGAATTGGATTAATTGGAACAAATGGTTCTGGTAAATCTACTTTCATAAAAGCCATAACTGCTTCTCTAAAACCATCTGGTGGAAATATCCATAAGGCCGACAACCTTGAGATCGGCTACTTTTCTCAGCATCAAATAGATACACTCACTCTCACAGAGTCTGCATTATGGCATTTACAAAAAATTGCACCCGATGCAAGAGAGCAAGTACTCAGGGATTATTTAGGCCAGTTTAATTTTAGAGGTAGTAAAGTTGATGATAAAATCCAGCCTTTTTCCGGCGGAGAAAAAGCAAGGTTATGTCTAGCATTAATCATCTGGGAAAAACCCAACTTACTGTTACTCGATGAACCCACCAACCATCTTGATCTGGATACACGCCAGGCTCTTTCATTAGCCCTGCAAGATTATGAGGGTTCTATGATCCTTGTTTCACATGATCGTAATTTGTTATCGAGTTGTTGTGATGAGTTTTGGTTAGTTGAAAACAAAAAAATTGAGCCTTTTGATGGAAACCTGGAGGACTATAAAAACTGGTTAACCAATAAAAATATACTTTCGAAAAATGCTTTAAAAAACAATTCCCTGATAAACGAAAAGCAAAATTCCAGAGATGATAAGCTCAATAAAAAAAGACAACAGGCTGAAACCAGAAAAAAACTTTCGCCTTTAAAAAAGAAATTATCAGAAACCGAAAAAGAAATGGAATCAAAACAATATTCTCTGCAAAACATTGAACAGGATCTGTCAATTGATACTATTTACAGTCCTGAAAATAAAGAAAGGTTAGCAATGTTATTACAACAACAAGCAGAGTTAACTCAACAAGTTCAAAAACTCGAACACTCCTGGTTTGAAATTCATGAAGAGCTAGAACTTTTATCTGGCAATGATTAATATAAAAAAATTTATTGCCGGTACCATATGTCCAAACTGCAAAAAAATGGACAGCATAAGATTTTGGAAAGCAGAGGGGACTTACTTTAAAGATTGTATTTCTTGTGATTATCAGGAAAAACTAGCAACGTCCTCTAAAAAAC
>JBFFIY010000018.1:0-49140 GCA_041556195.1 Enterobacterales bacterium | reverse complement strand
GGGTAAGACATCTCCTTTTGAATCACCAGCTTAAAACTTAATATTCACTAAAACAATTATCAAAATCGGGGTTCCGAGTTTTGTCATGTGTGAATTTTGACTTTAACAAGTCAGCTCTAAATATTGCACACCATTTCTAAAACAATTATTAAAAATTATAGAATTTATTTCAAATGATAATGTTTTCCTTGAAATTATTTTTTATAATCAAGGATGGGATGTCCTAGTATTTATCATTATCACCGTGGGCACCAATATCTGCTCCCGCCCGTTTAAAGTGATCTAAAGTAACATCTGACATATAAATTTTTCCCTAGTGATCATATTTTCTGAGTATTTGTGCCAAAAGCGGACGTTAGAATAACTTTATTTAACTTATGGTTTTCTGCATTCTAAAGCGACCTTTACAACCAAAATTCGCTCATACCAGCTTTTGAACTGCAACCGCGTTTTCGTTGTGTAATAGTTTCTTATATCATCATGTTCAGGAGGGCTAAAGTTTGAGTATAGATCACGAAGCTCATTTGCTTCATTTACAGTTAATGGAACAATTTTCGTGAAATTATGAAAATTGGAATCCTGCAAGGTTTTAATCTTATATTGATGTCGTTGCTCGTTAAACACATAGGCGTTTGTCAATCGTTCCAACAATCTCCGCATTAAACCAGACACACGCTCTTTCTGTTCTGAGCTAGGTTCTGTGGGAGAATGGATTATAATTTCAATTTGAGCACATAGCTCGTCCCATTTTTCACTATATTGTTCAGCAGTAGAACAATCCTCAAGAACTTGAACAGAGAGGCTATTATTTAAATTGCTTCTATTCAGAGTGGTCTGTAAGTTTACAAAGAAATCCCAATTATGGGTTAAGACAACTATCTGTGTTTCAGTTTGATCTCGGATAAGATCTCTCAATCTCTCACAGAAGTTCGATATGTAATTGTAATCAAAACTGGTTACAGGATCATCAAATACCAACAATTGATACGGGTGAACCACAGCCTCAGTCATAAATACTGCTAGAGCATGTACTTTTTGTTCACCTTCGCTCAAAACTCTATGTATTGGAACTTTCCCTATATTCGGTGTAACTGTAATATTCTGATCGCTACCTCGGCTTGCCAATTTAACGCCAATCTGTTCTAAATTCATCCCACTCAATGATATATATTCTAAATTCAACCTTTCCTCGAAAGTATCTAAAACAAGCTGTGAATGAGCTTCTTTACCTTTTAAGGTCAGCTTTCTGAGGAGAGATGAGAAATCTTGGCAATCAATCATTTTTTTCTGCTTCGAATATTCGCTGGCATTAGAGCAAATAGTTAAGAGACTCTCCCTCCTGCCACATAAAGCTTTGTGAGCACGTTTGTTTCCCATTCGACTTTGTAATTGTTTTGTTTTTTCTGCTAGTTTTTCACTGCTCTCGCAAGCTATATTTAAGGTGTTTTGAAGCTGAACTTTCAGGGATTGTAAATTATTTATATAAAAAGACAGCTCATTCGAGCGATTAAAATTAGCTACATCACCTTGGCTCTGGTTTTCTCCTATATTTGGAAGGGAAGCTTTGATTAAATTGACTAAACCTTGCATACTCTCAATAAAACCAGCCGAGAACAAGGAGACTAAAATGGACATATCGCCTAAATCAATTTTCCGTATCTGCTCATGGGCACTTAATCCAATATTTAGCGTTTGAGTAATATTTCTGATTTCATCTTGTAAAGTAGAAGCAAGGTGTTGATGATAAGCTGAGAATAGTTGTTTTGCATTATCTCCTAAATCTTGAAAACAAAGTGGGCAGCTAGTTGCACTATTAAATTTTATTAGCTTAGCGGCAACTTGAATAAGATCATTATGAGAATCTTGATTTATGCCTTTTGGAAAAGCCTCTTTTGACAACTCCATTAACGCGGAACGTTTATTTTGCAAGTTTATTTCTATGCTTTGCAAATTGGAAATCGCCCCTTTTTTGCAAAGTTCAACTAGACTAAGCAATTGTTGTTCAACTTTCTGAATAATTGTTAGTTGTGCATTAAGTGCCAAAATTCCCTGTTCACTTGCCGCATTCAGATGTTGCTGTAATTCACCTTCAAGATTTACTAATTCTTGTTCTTCTTTATCGCCAAAAAAATCAATATTTCTTAGCAAGGTCTCAAATTTTAATGGTGACTCCGGTGACCAAGAAATAAAAGGTTCAACATGGATATTTACTAAAGATTCAATCTGAGAAAATATCGCCCTCATATCGTTAGTTATATTTATTCGATATTGAGAAAGTTTATTGCTTGAGTAGTTTTGAAAGGCTGTTACAAATGAGCGCACATAATCAAATAACTCTAGGCGGAACACAGACACTTCGACGGCATTTTCTGCTTTCATATTTCCCGTAGTATTGGAGATGGCAATGGTAGAATCGAAATACTTAATAAATTGTGACTGACTGCCGAAACCGGAGGTCTGAGACCAGACACTCGGTGTTGGCCACCCTTGAAACTGATATGAAAATGAAGAAGGCGACGTTGATGCGCTCGTTCTGGCATTGTGAAGAGGATCAACAGGTTTTTCTGGGCTTGAAAGCACCTTAAGTGCCTTACAAAGGCTAGACTTGCCAGAACCATTTTTACCAAAAATCAGAGTTACTTTCTTATCAAAATTTAGGTTTAAGTCTGGAGAAAGCTTCTTGAAATTACTAAAACCAAAAACTCTTTTAAGAAAGACAGGAGCGATTCTGTTCTGCTGAACTGCGACACTTGGTATGATAGGTGAGGCATTAGGCGAATATTGGCTTACTCTTAGAAGATATCTCCATATACGTTCTAATTCAACTTCTGTGACTTGCGAGCCATTTGATGCTATTGCCAAATCCACCACAGCACTGAACCAATTCTGACTAATTGCACTTCTTAATTCCAGTAAATAGCCTACTGCATCCTGATACTTCGGCATATATTTCTATCCTATTTAGTATGAAGATATTCCTGATTCAGAACATTCCGCCTCTTCTATATGTCCTTTAATCAGGCACAATGCTAACGCCCGATTTGGGTCGAATAGTCTACGTGCCATAAGTGGACACTTATAATAGACTCTAGAATTCTGACTTTAACTACATTACTTTAGTCGTTGGCATTTCGTATCTGTATCGCGTCTTCGATCCAATCTTCAATGTTATCTTCGATATAGTTATATACGCCCTTACTTGTTTCACGTGGCGGATCGTATGCTTGTGCAATCGTCGAAAGTCGTTTTCCACTAGGGCCATGCGTAACGTAATAAAGAGGATTTCCACCTTTTGAAGTCTGATCACCTTTACTATTTTTTATTTTATGGATAAATATGACTAATACACCCTTTCCTTTGTTCCAAGATTCTTTTATCTCATAATTAATCCATTTCCTGTCCGCGGTATTGGAGCCTGCTAATATTACTGTGCAGGTTCTTCCTTTCATTTGATCTTCAATCCATTTCTTTATCTTGGAATCTCCACCACCTGTGATCGTTTCCCAATCATTGTCAGATGCAGGTTTATTTCCTTCAACTGCGCCTATATTGCGTATTGTAGATACGCGCCAATTGTCGGGTTTATACTGAAAACTGTAAAAACACTTTCTTGCCATTTTTATATCCTTCTATTTTTTTAGTTCAGTTAATATTTTAATCACATTTTCAAACATTTCATCAAAAGTTAAATTCTCATCGCCTAAGGATGCAAAGAGCTTTTTAACTCCGTCAGATACGTTACCGTTAAGTTCATCAAAGTTCTTATTCACTTCTTCCCATAGCTCTTTTGCCATATAGCCAGTAGCACCGATAGGAAGGAGAAACAAACCCTTCTCTTTGGCTATTTCAAACTCTTCACGCATGCCATTGGACAAAATCACCTTATCTCCATCTAATTTATTGCCGAACAGAAAGAGGGCTATACCTGAAAAAGAGAGCATATCTTTCCTATATTCTGTCCATATATCCTTCAATTCTCGATCTCCAGAGGGGTATTGAGGAAATGGGCGAAGAACTAATCGTTCGCTACGAATAGTCTCACCTTTCTTCATGTAAATATGCTCAAGCACGCCAGTGATTACAGAGCTACCGATACCAAGCCCAAAACCAGAGACAACGTTAAAATTAGCCTCGATAATGTCTTTGCTTAGATTAAATACAAACTCGTTAGAATCCTCTTCTCCCTTAGGGGCGTAGCTATGTGCCGCTCCAGAAATAAACACCGTATTTCGTCGATATTGTTTTTCGAGCCCTTCCAATATTTCTGTGATCTCGTTGTAATCATCAATCATGAAAGATTCAATGCCGTATCCGAGTAAATCTTGAACAAAAAAATCTTGTTTGCGTTTTCGATACTCAAATTCAGCCTGATCTTCACAATCTTGTATCTGTATAGTTCTTAAAATACAGTGGTGCATTCTCTGATTTTCGTCATAAGCAATGCGTACTCTGCTGAGAATATAGTCAAGATTTGGGTCGGTAAAACTAAAACCAAGAAATAAAAATGTTTTTGAGGTAATATCCCCAGTCAACGCGTTTATAAAAGGCTGCCTATCAATATGATATTTCTCATAGTCTAACCTCGTCAAAACAGCATCATTTGGGTGAGCTATATCTCCATGCATCTTGTAAACAATGGCATCACGCCGAGGGGTTGTCTGAGCTAAGTGCTCCTTTGTGTATTTAAGGTCTGCCGTTTTCCCAGCATCTTCTAAAGATTTTTCTATTAGTTTGTCGTAATTTGTAGTCCAGTAAGTAGATATAGGTAGCCTTGCAAGGATTTTGTGGTTAGATGTTACCTCTACATCTTTGCAAAAATTAGTTATAAGCACTTGATTTAATTTGCTCCGATTGTTGCCTTTTGCATTATAGTGATATTGTGCTAAGGAGACTAAATCTGTTTTTTCTTTTTCAATATCAAGCCCAAGATCTTCAGCTATAGGTTCTAGTAGCTTAGCCCAGTCGACAAACCCTGCGGATACAGACATTCCTGCACCAGCAAATAGTGCAAGATTCTCTTCTTTAAGCTCTTCAGAGAGCTTGCGAATTAAACGATTTTTGTCATGTTGCGAGGCCAAATGTTAGCTCCCTACTTATCCGAGTAATTTTTTTAAGTTGTCCCAATTCCATCTATAGAGCCTCCCTGCTCCAGTTACCGTTGTGTAGTCACCATCTTTATATCCAATCACCTGCACAATATGCTTGTTCGCAACTTGTGCCATCTTAATTTCTTTTAGTACTCCATGTGCTTTATGCGTTTTAGGTCCGACCATAACCACTACAATATCTGATCGTTTGATTGCCGCATTAGCCTTTGCTTCCCAATTTCGCTCTGGTGCAGCTTCTTTCAATGAATGATCTGCTATCACAAATGGGGAGTCAGGTAAGCGAGACTGACCGACAATGAAATCTTTCAACGTCTTGTCATTATCAAAATCAAAACTAACAAAAACCTTTTTCTTCATAACATTATTCTCCTTATAATATTGATTATAAATATTCCCTAAAGCTCCACCGGCAATAGCCCCGCCAAATCCCGGAACAACTATATTACTTAAAACTGCTCCAGTAATAGCGTAGCCGACTGCTGAAAAATCTATATTTTCTTTATGGGTGTGGCAAAAAGACTTGCGCTTTAGCGCTAAATTCTTGCACTGATTTCCATTTTTTGTTTTGGCTTTACACCTCACATCTCCATCACTCCGAATATTATCTAACGTCCGCTATGTCGAAAACAGACACCATCACAGTTGTAGACTGAATCTTTTTTTCATAAATCATCACAAGTAGTACAGATGAATTACAACCCTATCTAGTGATAATCAACGGCTTTTATTAGGTTGGGACAAACAGAAACAGCAAGATAGAGCATCTTATTTGATGTGTTCTTCTTATTCTTTGTCATGATTTTAAAGTCCCTTAACTAAGACAACAAGCTTTCAATGGGGATGGGTTGCTTGTTTTTCAAGCAGCGATGGGTAAATCATACATTGTTTTCTTTATTACTCGTATCCAAGACCGCTGCCTTGGTCGTTTTCCATTGGCGAAACATTGGGCATGGTTAGGAGGCGCAACGCTTATTGTGTTTCATTGGCAAAACGATGGCGGGATCTAAGCGGCGGAGAATAAAGCCCAAAGAGATTCAAAGCCTATGCTGTAATCGATGTTTTTTTTGCCAGCCAGCTTCCAGTCTGTTTTGGACAAAGTAGACAATTAATTCTGACATTCCTCTAGAGCAAAAGTAGATGCGAGTTGAGGCTTCTGCTCTATTCTCTGTCACATACCATAGGGGATCCGAGCTAGCCAAACCTCTACTGCTGACATTATATACCCATAGATCAGCCGCGCCTTTATCTGATGTAATATGAACCTTACATTGTGCATCAGCAAAAGAAAATGTTTGATAGATCTTGGCCATGAGTTTGAAATCTGTTCAGTTTGGGGTTATGGTTATAGAAGATCTGCAACTTTTGGGTTAAAAGGTCTGATCGTTTCATGTGTTTGGAAATCATGGATTTAGGCAATGAGAGATAATCGTTGGGGCAGTGGGCGACAGCCTGTGCAACTTATCGGCATAAATGCGCCATTTCAACCACGTCTGCAATTCGGGCGTGAATATGATGCTGAGCCGGAAAAACGCACATCCACATTTCAGCAAGGTTATGATATTTCTCAAACAGGTAGCAGAAATAAACCTGGTCATGCCATAAAACAACCCGCTCCAGAAAGAGAACAAACTATTTTGAGTCATAGACTTTCCCCTGAATTGCAACGCCAGTTGAGCAGTGGTTTTTCGACACCGCAAAACAGTGGACGTTTGCAAGGTAATCATTTTCCTCGTATTGAACATATTAAAGCCGCCACTAATTCCAATTTTCAGCGATCTGATTATCATGTCACTACCGTACCTACTATAGAAGGTCGAATGGGTCTTAGAGCCGTTGCGGGTCGTTTTTAAATCTAAAATCATCTTAGAGGTACTTCTTACCGGTAGTGGTTTGTTGAGAGTCTCTTTGCCAATGAAGTTTGGTTCTACCATCAGGTTTTTTACGCATCATCACGAATGCTTCACCGTGGGGCATATCCTGCCTGCCAAAAGTATGTTGGGTACCGAGATTCGTATTAAGTACCGTTCCACTAGCATGAGGTCGAATGTGTGATAGAGCGTTTTGTTGACGTGTAACTGAACAACCAGATAATTGTGTTGTCATGGTCATGTTGGTATGAGCTGCAGTCAGACCAACATCGGTTACTCGGCCATTTACACCATTGGCAACGGTTACATTATCTATATTTCCTGTTGCTACTTCCCCTGGATTTGCTTGTCGCATAGGTAAAAATGCAGCATTGAACGTATGTCCTACCTGTTCATTATCACCTAAATTTGCGGCATGTATCAGTCCTAGTTGTTGTTTGGCCTTTTTGCTAACACCCGTTCGAGATTCAGTAATGTCATACCCACCAGCACCTATATTGATCAATGCAAATTGATGATTGTGATCTGTGGCCTGAGTTGCTGGAGCGTCAGCACCTTCCAGAAAAGAGCGAACTTCATATTGTCTCAAAAACGCAGAGGGATGATGTTGAAGTAGTTCATCAGGTCTCATATGACCATACTGCATTTCTCGACCTTTATCGATCATTCTCTGGTTACCAATTGTTTTACCTAAGCGTTTTAAATCACGTCCTTTATTTTCTCTGGAACGAGTCAAGCCATATGTTGCTGCTCCAGCTAAAGCTGTACCAACTACACCTGCCGCTATGCGAAGAGTGTCTCTCGAAAAATAACTCATTTTACGTTTCCACCAGAAATTTATTATTTTTGCTGTCATATAATTTCATTGTTAAAGGCATATCAACTTCAGTTTCTGAATTCATATCAGTGAACAACTGTTGTAGCTCTGTGCATTGTTCTGTCTCTGACTTTATTTTTCCTGAATAATATAATTGTTCATTTTCCCAGGGTGGTGCAGCATTAAAAGAAAGACGCTTAAAGCCAAGTTTGTGCATGGCCTTTTGTGAAGCTATATTATGTTCAAAAACCTTGGCATAGCAGCAGTTGATCTTATGTTGTTCTCTTCCTAGCTCTAACAAAAGTGATACTGCATCCGTTCCAAATCCCATACCCTGAAAATCTTTGCCTATCCAAAAGTAAAAGAAACCAACTTGACGATGTACTACCAGGCTAACGATACCAATAAATCCATAGATTTTATGTCTAACAGCGTAGTTTGTTTGATCTGATAATGATTGTTGATACTTCAGCCAATCATACCATTGCTGGTTATTTTCAAAAGTGGGAAGGCAGCATAATTCCGCTATGTCAGGATCCCAGTATTGCCAGAAGAATTCATCAAGGTGATGACAAGCTAAAGGTTCCAGGGTTAATTTTGAGGAGATCTTATTCGAAGAATAAGATGCAAAAGCTTGTGCATTAGCAAGTTCAATCAGATAACAATAGAAAGAGTAGATGTGATGGTTGGCTGGAGTAAGTAGCATTTGATGTTCAAGTAGAGCAAAAGCTCGTTGCCAGTTATTGGTTTTCCAGTAAGCATAGGCGAGACAATTAATATCTTTTTCTACATCTGGCAATTTTTCAAAGGTATCAATTACCAGTTGCCAATCACAGACGAGCTCCGCAAAATTAATGATTGTTTGTAAAGTTTTCTCTTCAAGTTTTTTATTCCCTGAAATAAAATCTTTCAGGGCATTAATCCATTGTAATCGGTACTCAGGCTCTAGCAATGATATGTTTGTACAATGCTTCTTAAGTGAAAATTGCCACTGCTGTTCACTCCAGGGATCAACAGGTTTTAACCCGCTTTGTTGTTCTGGAGATAATCGTTTTTCATTGAACTGTAACTGGAGAGCAGCAGCCATGAGATCTAACCCTTATTTTTATCTATTTCAAGTCCCAGGATTTCAAAAATATTCAATTGCCCCTGATATTCCACAAAGAGTTCCTGATAAAGCTCTGCTGTATCTAATTGTCCCCAGTTAATGGCTTTGAAAACCAGGTAGGGTACAGGGCTATGAGGGTCATCCTGTTTTAAGTATTCGGCTGCCTGTGCCAATTGATGGTAGGCTTTTTCACGACTGTCCAGAGGGTTGTTATTATCTCCCTGATCACCATCATTCATTTGGAATGAGTCGGGATCGTTCTGGGAATTTTCGTCCGATTGATCGACTGGTTTAGAAAAAAGGCCGCGGTGTTTAACATGTGCTGCCAATGTTTCTCGTATTTCGAGAAGTAACGTTTTAAAACTTGACAGGGTAGGGGAGTCGTTGCCACATTGTTTGTCGAGTAATTCCGAATAGAGTTCGATAGATGTTATTGCATCTGTACAGTATTTATAAAGATCCTTATAGAATGAAATTGGCGTTGCAATAATGGCATGTACAATGGTTTGGCTGGAGACATATTCTGTATTTTCATTTTTTCTATCTGCAGGGAGGTGATCGATTTTAACCGCCATCTCCCAGTCGGACCAACAATATTGCTTTTCACTACGGGTACCTGTAATGGGTAGTTGTCTAATGACAGGGAGCAACTTTTCATTAAGCCATGCGATCAGATTAGTTCTATATTCAAGATCTCCATCTTCGATTTGTGGATGGATATCATCCCAAAACTGTTCAGTAAGCTGAGATAGAAATTGCATGGCAGGCGCAATGCCAGAAAACCCATACTTGTGGATCTGAGCTTCTAATAACCAGATGGCTATTTGAAGATCTTTGGTTTTTTGGGTTAAAGCATTAATCGCTAATGATGAAACTTCATCCCAGTCTGCAACCTTAAGATCATGCTTCCATTCTCCCATGGGTAGATTAGGATCATCCGAACGTCGAGCCTGTTTGATTGCGCTATAAACCCCATTTGATTTTAATGATTCGCCGCTTGGAGTAGAATTGTTGATGGGCTCTAATAATGTACTAAGATCGGCACCTGTGTGTACTTCAAATAATCTATTGAGATCTTCATGGCCAGTAGCTTCATGTATAGGGTTCATAATTATTTTCCTTGCTGAATAAAGGGTGCATGATCAGGGAATTTTTCAGGTATTTTTATAGTAGTTTTTTTCTTTGTTTCCGGATCCATTCCATAAAGAGTTAATCTCATATAGGCCAATGCGTCTGGAGTTTTTCCAGTTGTTGTTTCTGGGTTTTTTGCAGACAGCTTTGCTTTGAAATTGAGCAATATGGACTCTGGTAACATTGCTTTACTATCGTGAGTGTCGGAACGATACTGCTGTATAAATTCAAGTAGGCTCCAGATCCCTGAGATTTTATAACTTAATTGGTTTGAACGGGTATTTCCATCAATCGCTAATGCTGTAAATGGAGAGTTAATGGCCCAGTTCAAAGTTAATTCAGTGGTATCATCAGGTAACCAGAATATATTTTCTGGTGCTCCAGGATAGCTGCTGAAATAGCTGCCGCTATTGAATTTCCAGTTCACAATATGAGCAACCTGGTTTGCTTTTTGTTGTAATACATTAAACTCAGAAACTATTTCTACACCCTCGGAATTTGTAGCTGCACCAAATAACGTGTTAAAAAACTCTATGCTTGCATCAAGATTATTAATGAAATCCAACGCATCTTCATATTCCTGTTTTTTCCAGGCTAAAACCTCCATACGTTGGGCAAGTCCACTACTTTTACCTGGATATCTGGAAATAAATACTTTCATTGTGGCTGGAGAGATATTCCCACTACTAGTGAGTGAAGAAAAAGGATAACTACCAGCTAATAACTCTATAAACAACTTATTAACCTGTTGATATTCACTGGCAATTTTGTCTGCTCTGAAACTTGTACAACGTTTTTTTGCCAGTTCGCTAATTAGTGTCTGGCTTATAGAAAATAAGTTATTCTGTTGTTGTTGACTGAGGTTTTTAGTTTCTTTGAAACAATTGCTTTGATCGATAACCATTAATTGATTGGAAAAAAACTGTTCCAGATCATTTTGACTATTTGCCGGGTTTTTGTTTTGTTGCTTATTCAGTTCAATAAGCGTTTTCTCCCATTTACTAAATAATTGATAGTCAACAGACATGCTATCGGTTGTTTTCAAATAGGTCAGTAAAGGTTCAGCATAGCTAAAGGCTATAAAGTTAATTCTTTCTGATTGAGCTGTCAGGTAATCTTTTAATTGATCAGAGCTAACTATGCCAAATAATGCCTGCGTATAATTATGTACTCCCCAGTAGGGCTTTGGTAGAGGAGCATACAAGCGACTATCCTGATAAATTGAATCGACTTTCTCCAGCAGTTTAAAAGCATGTGCATTAGAAATTTGTAATAACCAATGACTACTTTCGGAAAAGTTAAGGAGTTTAAACTTATTATGAATGTTAATAAGGGCATCCATAGCCTCTCTAAAATTAGCAGTGTGGCTTTGTAAATAAGCTTCCTGTTGGTTGACGGGTTGGAGATTGTCTGATTTGAATTGAGTCAGCTTTTTTGTTCTTGCATCTGAAATAGCTGTTAACATGGCTAATTGCAATTGTTTAAGTGCTACAGCCTGAGCAAGATAATTGTGGCTTTTCTCACTATCCGTTAAGGGTAAGTGGATACTTTTATAATTTTTGTTTGCAAAAGTTTGGTATTCTTCAAACATATGCAATGCTTGATTTAAGTGTTCTACTGACCAAAAGAAATCAGTATCATTTTTGTCGAAATGATTAGGTTTATTAACTTGAATAAAAGAAAGACTTGCTACTTTATTGATAGCATCAAGTAATTGTTCAGATTCTAATGAGAAAGAATATTGTTGTTCATTGTAATCATAAAGTCCCTTTAAATAGCTGCTGTTATCTTCTTCCAGTTGTTGAAATACATTGTCTTCACAATCAATCTGGTGTTGTCTGGTATAGTTAATATCATTGGTTCCCAGTTCTCTGGTTATAATTTGAAGAGATTGATTGATGCGCTGGCAACTATTGTTTTTGCTGTGACCCAACAACCAGTATTGTTGCATATGAGAAGCCCAACGGTTGTATTCAAACAATGCTTGAGAAAAGTCAGGTGCTTGAAAATCCCACGACATCACTGCTGGAAGACTTTGTAATTCAGTTAATTGATCAAAAAATCTTTTAGGGAAAGCCACTTTTTGTCGTATATACTGATTTTGCTCATTAACTTCTTGTTTAACTCTATTCCAGAGTTTTCTTTTGTCAATTTTTTCAATGATGCATAATTGGCGTTTAGCCTTTCGTGACAGGGGTTTTAATCCACTATTCTGAAGATAATATGATTTATTTTTTATCGCATCGAAATAGAGTGTGGAGTGCTTATAAAAGCTATTTGGTAATTTTTCATTAAAAAGGTTTTTAACCAGATAATCAAAGCGTTCGGACACCTGACTTCGAGAGAACTCTGTACCTTGCATCAACTCAGTCAGCTTTCCTTTTATCTCAAGATTGGATGATAAATTTTCTAACCATTCTGAATAATGGTTATTTTCGGTTCTTTGATTTATTTGTGCCAATAACTGCTCATTCATCTTACATTCGAAAGCAGGGAAGATGATGTCACCGAAGATGTTATTAGAGAAATAATCTACTAATCTATCGTCAATATTTGATACCCATGACCATGGAATGCTGCCATAATTAAGCTTGTTTGCATCCATAGTAGATATATGATTCAAAACACTTCCAACAAATTGAATGCCTTTTCTATCACTACTTGGCACTGCTGGTACTGTTTCTATCTTGTTAATGAGATTTTTACCCTGTAATTTCAGATCAATAGAATCAAATATTAACCAGGTTGACATAGCCAGAAAAATACTAGCAGATATATATTGGTATAATCTCAATTTGTCATTACTTGAGAAAAGTTTCTTCTCAGGCGCATAAGCTAAATTAGCTTCACTAAATATTTTTTTTGAAAACAATTCTTCAAGAAATTTAGGGAGGTATGGATGTTCTTCACTTTCTCTGAGTTTTCCAGAAAAATATATTCCCCTGAACATAAATGATCGATGATAACTGGAGTTTCCAAAGGTAGTTGTGCAAAACCGTGTAATAGGAGTTATTAACTGATTAAGCTCATTTGGGAATAATAAGATCTCCGTTGATGCCTTACTTTGTTCATCTTTGATAAAATTGACATGAATATGACGCAATGAATTAACAATGCCCTGCAGGGCCTGTTTTATCCATTTTTTTTCAAAAGGTTTGTTTTCATCGTTAGGATTTGACCATCCAAATATACCATCATGATGATGCTTTAGATCTTTGAACTTCCAGAACTGTTCAAAACCAGTGACTCTGTCACAATCACAAATGAGTAAATAAACCGGAAGAATAAATCCAAAATCCTGTTGTAATTTCCACAGTTGTTGATAGATTTTTTCAGCATTTTGATCAATTTTAATCGATTCATCTTTTTGTAATCGCTCTGCCGATAGACAAACAATGATCCCGTCAATGGGTCTTTCAGGTCGATATTGACGTAAATCAGCGGCAATTTCTATTGGGTTTGGATGACTGATGACACAACCTTGGTCAAAGATAAACCAATCTTTATCTCCATCACTTTTATGTTGTTTTAAAATAAGTTTTTCTCGATGTCCTGCATCAATATTTGTTAACAAATCAGCTAAATCTACATCATTGGATAGAGCGATATAAGTTGGTATTTTGTAACGCTTTTTATGATCACCTGTTAACAGTTCAAGCGCTTCAAATAATCGTGTTAATTGAAGTTTTTTGGGCTTTAAGTTGACTTTCCTTATTTGATTAAAGAACTTTTTTAACCCATTCCAGAAAAGTAAAGCTAATGATGTGACGGGTTTATCTTTACGTATGACCATAATAATTAATAGAACAACGACAGCAATCAACGTCCACTGTGTATTCCACTCAGAGATTAAATTCCCTGAGTAGAGTAGTAGGTCATTATAAATTGTTGTAAATAGTTCCGAATCCACAAATAACCTCTTAGCTCTTTAATACATCTTCAAGATGATAGGTTAATGTTAACCAGATGATTCCAGCTATCGACAGGTAGGCTCCAATGCCTAAAACAATAAATCGTTGCCAACGAGAGATTGGAGCCAATCGCGATTGTTCACCATTGATGATATTATGAATATAGGCTTGCGGGAAAATTGTCTTTACCGATAAATCTGGAATGGTTAATTCAGCATTACTTATTAATTGTGTTTTCAGTTGTGTTAGAGTCTCAGGATCGTTGGCGTATTTACCATCAAATCCCAACCATAAAACTCTCAAATAACAACCAGCAAGTTCTTTTTCGTCATTACCAAATACATGAGATAATTGGCTGAAATCCTGCATTTGAACAATTAATTTTTCTCCTGAATTACGGCTTCCAAAAAGAGAGAGTTCCAGCATTAAACGAAGCCATTGTTTTTCTTCCTTCCATTTCACCTGTTGTAATAATTGTTCGTCTATAAGTGCTGCTATGGCGTATAACAGTTTTTGATAGAATTCTTGCTGTATAGGTGTTGCAATAATATCAACCTGTTTTTGTTGTTGTTCTGCAAATAACAGTAATTGGCTTTGAATAAAACGCGGAACATTATCAATCTTATTACCATCAGCCGTTATCAGATCTATTCCATCATTATAATGCAGTTCAATTTTTTCACGGAGTGATTTCCAGAAAGATAAAAAATCTTCAAATAATTCCAACAGATGAAAATCACTAAAAGTTTCAGATGCTTTTGTCAATGTATTCATCATCTTTTACTCTTACTGCGTTGTTCATACCAACTTATGGCTGCAGGAGAAAATTTATTAAGTTGCTGATCAGAGCTGGCGATTAATAATTTTTCTCCATCTGTCAGGTAAGCATCATTAGTTTCAACTGTAAAAAAGATTTCTTCGTCACTTTCTTCCAGATCTAAAACGGTAAATTCAGAGACTTGTTGCCTTTTGCAACCTGTTATACGCTCGATTAACAGCTGCTCCATTTTATCTTCAGTGCAGAAATAAGCATTTTCTACCCAGGAAATAAGTTGTTCTCTGGCAACACCCGTAGTCAATCTGAAAGCCAGCATCAGTTGCTCTGAGTTAGCTGGTCTGGTGTATTTATAACGGAAATCACCATCATCGTTCATAGCCAAAGCATGGACTTCAAAATTTAGTTGTAAGCTATGGATGATTCTGGCAATGTCATTCAATACTGGTTTAAAGGTATTATCCAGATCCTGATGGTTATATGCCGGGTAAACAGGCGGTAATACATCGTCTTGTAAAATAGCCATGGCTGCTGCCAGATTGATCAGAGCAAGATAGAGATCGTAAGGATGACTATGTTGGCTCTTAAGCATAACTTCTAATACAGGAAGAGATTGAGTTAAATGGTGTAACTTTAGCTTCTGTGTCTGGTTTATCGGGGAATCATTCCCTTGTTTCTCAACAAAATAATTTCGTTGTTCGGTGGCTTTACTACGAAGTGAGGCTATCAGGTTTTCGATTTGATGCCCCAAAGTAGATCGTGCTGGTGCTTCACTTATTAAGGAATGAACAACTAACAGGGGGGGAGTATAGTTTAACGACTGAAAACTACCATCATGGTTTTGTTGTAATTTAGAGATAGGAATGTAGCTGTAATTTGGTGATAACTCTGATTCGGATAACAATTGTAATTTGGCTTTCAGACGCACCAGATCAACTTGATTTTGAGAATCATTTTGATCCACTACCTTTCCAGTATTGATACTGTCATAGCGTTTCATTTCAGCCATTGCTGAATTTGAGTTTTGTTTAGCAATAGCAAGATAAATAAAAAAGGGAGTTTGTGGTTTAAGATCTTTAAGACTGGTCAGATCGTAACTTAATAAATTTGTATCCATATCATTTGACAAGGGAAGCTGTTCATCATCATTTAATGCATAATCAATAACAGTACCATCGGTCATAACCGCATGAACCTTCTGCACCAGAAGTCTTTGATCGGCCATAGCACTCTGATCAAAGTATAGTTCAAGTGCTCCAAAGAAATAAGGTGTCACTCTTTGCAATTGATGAAACATCAGTTGTTCGAAGTAGTTGTTGTTTTGCTGAAAATGTTGCGGAGACAGCAGCATACCTTCAAACCATTGTACCGGTTGTGAGATTTGTGGCATTGAACTCATTGTCGCTATCCTCAGTTAGTTCAGTTATTTCAATTATTAGGGGGCGCGGTCGTAACATTGTTATACGACACTGGTGGTTTTAGTTGTGTTTTGAGTTGCTTAGACTCGAATACAAGCCAGGGAGTACTTAATTCTGTTAATACAGCTTTGGCATTTGGGTTGTCTGGAGAATAAGCAAATGCCATCACTGCAATGGCATCTTTATGTTTTTTAGGTAATGATTTGGTTTCAACTCCATAACCACTTACCATTTGCCATTCCATGATATCTAATTGCGTACTATACCCGGCAATGACTCCACCTTTTTGTTGAAACCATTGAATGGCATCAAGCCCAGCTAACATGGCATGTACAGTGTCTGTATAAATAAAAACCACATCTATATTCACAGCATGCAATAGTTCAGGATCTGGCTTAACATAAACCGCGATACTGTTAACCTTATTTTCGCTGTGCCAGGGGTTCAACGTGCTATAAATACCAGACAAAGTGGTGCAAGCTGATAGTGCCAACAACAAAAAGAAAATTAGATATAGACGAAAATAAGGAATCATCCTGGATTCATCAGTTGAGCGCGAAAGATTTGTTTGGAACAAATCTTCATGTAAGCCCCGAAGGGGTGAAGCATAGGGATATGCTGAATCAAAAGATGTGTAAGCAAGAGCCTGCCCCGTGAGCGTAGCGAGTGCTTTGGGTATTGGTGTGCATAGGAAACTTAGAAATGCCGTAATTACCTGATTGGTTTTGGGCATGGATGCCCTTATGTCGCGAAGGCAGGAGCCTAAGAGCGTGAAAAGTGCATTTATCAGTACCCGAAGCACTCTCTCCGCTCGCGGGGCAGGCTCTTTTCCAGGTGCACTGAGGGTTTGCGCAGACTTTCGTGATTCAACTGATGAATTTAGGATCATAGCAATTACCTTCCCGTAATCCACTTTGCGGGTGGGCTTGGGGTTAAATAAGCGCCCATACAATTAAAATCTTTATTGTGCCCGGTAGGATCGGCCATAGACGTTGACATCATGGCTCCCAGATTTAGCACTGTACTGCAACCAATGTTTTGTGAATCCTGACACAATCCTGCCGTGACCAAACCGCCGGAGGGTATTGAACCCAGACTAGTCGGATTTTCCGTCATCTGATTCACTATTGGCATGCCTCCGTAGATAATATTCATAACATTTGGCGTTGCCGTGACTGATACGACATTATTCACCGATGGTGTAGGTATAGGCCCAACAGGGCTGGGCACATTTTGAACACAAGGAGCCCCTAATGCCATGGCTCCTGCTGTGTTGTTAATTGGTCCTGGCATCACACTTACCCCATATTGATCCGTTCAGCGTTAATACGGATGTCTTTATCCGCAGTCATCATCTGGTGCCTGGAATGGCTCTTCATCATCTGGCTAGCTTCGACATCCATCATTTCCATACGGCTTATTAACTGTTTGCAACGCTGGATAAAACTATGCTGGATCTGCTGCACCATATCTTTCACTGTCACCAATAATTTGCCCATGCTGGCATTGATTGAAATATCACCTGCGGAAATCAGCTCCAGACTATGTTCTCCGGTCAATTGTAGTTTTTTGGCTGCAAGCTGCATATCTTGTTTGTGAGGTAATGATATGTTTGCAGATTTGTCAGTCTGCTCTCTACTTAAAATTGTAGTGACTACAGCTTTGCCACCGACATCGGTATAAATAACCCAATCACCGGATTGTGGCGGGATCAGGCAACTAAATGCTCTGTTCACCTGTTTACCGTTATCTAATAACCATAACTCGTCTGAAAGTTGGCTGATGATTTTCGCCTGATAGCAAATCATCCCCGGAGCAGCAGTTGAACCTGTGAATTTATGATGGGTGGTAGGGCGAGTTTTATTTAAAGCGCTCATGCAGCAACTCCTTCAGCTTCTAACCGTTGTTGATCAGTGTTGCGAACTGTTTTGGTGTTATTTGATGTTAATTTGCAATCTTCAAACGTCAGGTTATGCCAGTCTGACCAACTAAAATCGTTTCGTTGTAATACAGAATCTGTCATTCTGGCATCGGCAAAGTTGCTCATTTCCAGATTGCAATTAAATAACTGACAATGAGTTAATTTCGCTTTGCCGAAAATAGCCTGTTTCATTTTGCAATCAGAAAACACGGAGTTTTCCAGAACTGTGGAAGTAAAATTGCTTTGCAGCAGATTAGTATTGTTAAATGTACATTGGCTGATTGATGCTTCCAGAAAGATAGACTGTTCAAGATTGGCATCGGAAAAGTCACCCTCAATAATTTCACATTCACTAAAATTACATTGTGGAAGCTGCGCCTGACGAAAATTACAGTGTTTAAATGTACTTTTATTCATAGTGCATAATTGCCATTGATTGAGGTTTACGGCTAAACCATCAAAATTACACTCGATAAAAACCCCTTGTTTAAAGCTACAACCTTCCATTACAGACTGACTGAATTCAGTGTTAGCCAAGACGAAACTTTCCATTTGGTTGTTGATCCACTGATTGGCTTCAATGGTGTTTTCGGTAAAAGCCGTTTCTTTTATCTGATTATCCCGCCAGGTACATTGAACTAGCTGACATTGAACAAAAGCGCAGCGGGTTAACTCACATTGATTAAAACTGATAAGGGTCAAATCACAGTTTACAAATGTCACTCCCTCAAGATTTTTGGAAGCAAAGCTCTGTTCAGGCAACTTACATTGATTGAAAGTAGTATTAAACAATTTACAATCGCCCAATGGCTGTTTGCTCAAATCACAAGAGGAAAATATGGTTTGACCCAGGTCACACCCACCCAGATCACAGCCTTCAAATTTGCATTGATTGAATATGGCATTCTTCAGCTCACACCCACTGAGATCCAGATTGTTCAGGATCTGCTCAGATACAGGTTTTCCAGCATCAAGCAGTTCAAGTAGCTCTGATTTTGTCATCGTTATTTTCCTTATTATTGTGCTCACTATTGTGCTCATTGTGGTCTAACCGTTTTAGATCTCGGGTAGCGACTGCTGAGAAATTTTTGCATTGGTTAATACAACATTGTTGCAACTGCGCCCACATCAAATCGGCTTCCAGAAAGTTGCAATTTGTCAGCCATGCGTTAATAAACCGGGCAGCACGAAAGCGAGATTTATAAAGATTGCATTGGATCAATTCGCTACCTGTAAAATCTGTTCTGGCAGCGATGCAACTGATTAATTTGCTTTGTTTGAAACGAGATAATCTGAGTTCAGCTTCCGAATAATCACATTGTTTGAAATTACAATTATTGGCTCTCAGTCTTACCGCAGTCACACTTCTGAAACTGGTTAATTCGCATTCGCAATCAAACCAGTTACTACAACTCAAATCAGTTTCTGTTGAAAATACCCATTTGTGAGAGGTTACTCTTTCAAACAACGCCAGTTGCAGCTTGCACAACTGCATAACTGAACGTTCAAATTTACAGTCATACCAGCGTGTCATTTGTAACTTGATTTCAGAAAAAATGCAGGAGTTAAATTCACATAATGAGAAGTCTGTATCTGATAACTTCATTTGGGTAAAAGTTACTTTGCTAAACTGACATTGGTTGAAAATGGCGTGTTCCATTTTGCAGTTTAGAAACATTCCTGAATCCATCACACAATCTTTAAAGCAAACCTGAGGTAAGCAGGCACCACGCCATTGGCTGTTTTGTAATTTGCAATCGATAAGTCGCGCTCCTTCACCTTTTACTCCAAATAATACGGCCTTGTCCATCTGGCAGCCATTAAATTGAGTGCCTCTCAGGCAGGCGTTGCTCAGCGCAGCAGAACCCAGCAGGCAATGATTAAATTGACATTCTGCCAAATTTGCAAAGGTCAGCACTGACTCGGTTAAATCGACATTATCGAGCACTAACCCTGATAAATCTGCGCCGGTTAAATTCATGCAACTAAGTGGTTTACCTACTTTTATTAACGCCAGGACCTGGTTGCGTAAACCCTTCGAGATCCGCTTATCTACAATCAGTTTGTCGTCAGACTGAATACTCATTTGCTGTGCCAGTAAGGCTTGTTGTTCAAGGCTTCCGGCTGTGTAGGTATTGCCCAGGTTTTTCCCAGCTTGCTCAATACTGAGAGTTTTAGGCTCCGAGATGCTGGCTTGTGGAAATTTCTGTTTTAACTCATCCAGTTTTTGTTTGGCATTGGCATCGGCTTCGCTGACTTTTTTTGCTGCGTGAGCCAGTATTGGGGTCAAATCAATATTGCCGGATTTGATATCTTCTTCCAACAAGTCATCTGCCGGGGTTAATTCTGGCTCTGGTAGCTGCTCAACAGAAACTGTTATTTTGTCACTAAAGCCATCAAGAACTTTTTGTTGGCGTTTTCTGATTGCCGCTACTTTAGATTTACGTTGTTCAGCAATTTTTTGTTGTTTTTCTTGCTGTTGCTGCTGGGAAATGGCAGGGGATAACTGGGATTCATTCATCACATTAGCCAGTGCGGTATCAGGATCGGTGCGTAGCCCGAATACCTGCTGATAATGTTGCACTGATTTAGGCTCATCCTGAATATTTTCGTAGCCCAGCAGTACATCCTGAATTTCAAGTGCTTCCATATTGATCACGGGAGTTTGACCGCGAAAAATCAATGCACCTAACATCACATCTGGCATAAACCAAACTGTATCCAACGCCAGTGGTAACTCCTGAAGTTGATCTTCAATGCGTAAAAACGCACGGGCAGTGACACCAGGTAAGCATCCATTGATTTGAGGTGTTTTGGGGTGAACATGGGTCAAACAAAAGGTTTCATTTCCGGCAAAAAATCCGTCTATATGTTGATCATCCGATACTGAGTTAAATAAGCGCAGATCTGTTGTCGGTGGATATGAAGGGAAGTATTGTTCAAACCAGTCACCTTTGTACTTACCTTCATATTTAGCTCGTTGTGGCCAGGTGATCGGCATAGGTAAAAAGCTGGCAGGTAGGATTTTTTTACCCGATGAACGGATTGCTTGATCGGTTGTTTCAAGTTTGGGCAACGGAGACTGTTGAGTAAACCCAGTACCTTCAGGGTTAAGTTTATGTTTTTCTCCTCCATAGGCATTTTTCCAGTTAAGAGCAATAGGTTGTGTGATGGTTTCAGGCTCAGAAGGGCGAGCTCCACGAAGAAGGGCTTTCTCCCAGCAACGCTGACCAAATACGTTCAGTGTTTTGTTTTTATCCGCTATTTGTACACTGACTTCAGTTTGTTTGTTACCGTTATCATTTTCATCATCTCCATCATAGATATAAGCATGGCCTGCCAACAAAAACTCCCCACAGGTTTTGGGTAAACCATGATCCAAAGCTTCAGTTTTAAGTGCGGATGCAACCTTACCCCATTGCTGGTTTTCAACAAGTATTTCAGATGTAGCCAGATCAAAAAAAAGGATAGGTGTGGTCACATAGTAAAAATTTTTACCATGCCCGTAACTACGCTGCAAATAGCCGATTTTTTGTGGTTTTATTAATCTCACAGAACCACCTTGGTCGCACTAACCAATTCAGTATGCTGAGTCTTGACTTCAGTAATTAAGGAGCTGTCGTTGGAGGTAGTTGTACCGGCAGAGACATTGCTTACGGTATTTTGGGCGGTAGTACTTTCTACTGAATTGTCTGCTTGAGTGGATGTAACTGAATTATCTGCCGCAGTAGTTTCAGCCCCAGTTTTACTGGCTATCATTTGATTTTCAGCCCAGCTAAGAATTGTCTTTTGCCGAGTACTTGATGCAATATCTTCGTTAATTGTTTCCGCAGTTACTGTTTTATCTTCAACCGTTATCCCTGCAATGGTTGTTTTGGTGGTTTGAAGACCTGTTATTGTTGTTATATTAGTTACGTTGCCTATCACTGTATTGGTATTGGTGGTGTTTCCCATGGTTGTGCTGGTACTGGATGTACTCCCTGTAACTAAAGACACATTACCTTGTATACCATTTATATTTTGTGCACTAAGGAATACCCCGGTTTTGGTTGATGCATTATTTTCCATGCCCAAAACTACATTAATGCTGTTATTTACCCCATTATAATTCTGCGCACTAGTGGTCATTCCGTTAGTATTACTGGCGCTGTTGGTCATGCCGTTCATATTATTGGCTGAATTCGTCATTCCAGAATGAGTAGAAGCTGAATTATTCATGCCATGATGAATATTGGTGCTGCTGATGGTACCGCTATTTTTTGAATAGTTGGTTGTGTTACCGTCAACCGTGTTTGAAGAATTTATATTGCCAGTTGTCGTTGAAGAATTTGTTGAATCTCCCTGATGATGAGATTCATTATAAGTATTACCATTTGTAGTTGAATAACCAAAACTCACATATTCCATCATATTGGAGGGATTAAAATTCGGTGCTGATCCTGCACCTGTCATTGAAATGTTATGACTACGAGCGGTGACATTATAACTATAAGAGCTACTTTCACCGTAGCGTACATCATTATAATTATTTGTTTTACGTTGGGTATCGACAATATTTTTAGCAGTGGCTAATGGTGTAGAAACGTCAGCTCCAAAACTAATGCTGGTACTATCACCATAATTAGTGTTGTAACTATTTCCTACATTGGTATGACAGGTATATTTTTCAGGCATAATAACTTTACTACCTTTAGCCTGTAATGATTGCTGTACTTCGGGGATCTCGTTATCATCACTTGAACGACCTACTACCACATAGGAGCCTATTTCGGGAATGGTTTGCATATGTTCAGCGAGTTTCACCCATTTTCCTGAGGCCGTGTTGGGTTGATCAATAAATCTCACATAGATCCCACGACAAGAATATTTATTGCTACTATTTTCATACTGAAAATCTTTACTATCAAAAGAAAAAACATTCTTTTTAAGATATTTAGCCGCTGATCCCTGATGAATAATTTCACCACCTTTTTTGATTAAACGGGCAATAGAATTGAGCATGTTAACCGTAGCTGTTTCGGTTGCAGGTTTGTCTGTCACGATAGCCAGGATATTTCCCTGTTGATTACCCTGAGCATGAAAGGGCGTTGCTAAACCTTCGGCTGCTACAGCACTAAATTGATTTTTATAATCACCTGCAGCACTAGCATTGTGTTGAACCGATGTTGCTACAAAAACTCGTTTATCCAACAGTGGACGTATAGGTAACGGTGAGGTGAATTTATTGATAGCAGACTGTTCAGAAGTGTCGGGATCCTGCCAGGTTTCTTTTACCTGAAATTTATGACCGGCTTTTAGCTCTGCGCAACCTGAGGATCCTGAAAAATCAAACTTTGCCGCTGCTAATTGATTGACAGCAGTATCTGTTAGTTTACTAATTTCTGTTTCAGTCGCACCATATTGCACCAGATGCAATTGTTCCATATTAAGTTTTTCTTTTTGATGTGCAATGTTTAAAAAAACTGGTGATACCTGGGCTGTATTCTGTGATTCCCAGGTGGCTTCTTTTTGGGCCAAAACAGTGGTGATACCTGCAGTTATCATATTCTGTTGATACTTAAATTGAGTAATGTAATCATCACGATCTAAACTGGCTTGTTGTGTATAACTTAAGTAGAGAGTTTTAAGTTGATCGGTTTCTGCATTAAAGCCCTGTTTGTTGATTTCTCTTTGATAAATGCTTTGGTAATAGGGCTGATCAGTAATAATCATTGTGTGACTAAACTGGCTATGTACAAAATAGTAAAATAAATTCACTTTATGCATGAGCCTGTTGAGGAAGTCGAGATCACTTTCCCCGGCTTGTAACCAGTCTTGCTTTCGATAATTGGCAAGCCCCAGTACAATGCTATTCGGATCTTTTTCTAACTCACTTTTATTAAAACTGATATTATTTTCACTTAAAATCTTTATAACAATTTCTAAAATGGTGCATTGAGAAAACAAACGGTAATTATTTTGCAAGCCTAGTTTAAAAAGTGCGGGTTTCATAGTTGCATGGTAAACGCCTCGATCTGCCAGGGCAAAATTACTGATGATTCCGTTGAAGAACACTACTGGTCGTTTGTTTGGGTAGCTACCCTCATCGACATCTTTTCCGGTTTCAGGCGTACCTAACATGATGGTGGCATTAGCGCCAACAATGTTGTCAAAGTTCATGCTGCTGGTTGTTGCGGCGCCAGATTTAAGAAGTGCACCAAAGACTGGCGGATCACCATAATCCGGTCCACCGGATGTGTAGTCATTAGCACGCAATTCCAGGTTGAACTCAAAGGGTTGGGATAATGCTTCATGTCCTTGAAAACTTTGTAACCTGATTTGTGTATCATTAATCGTTTTACCAGCATCCGTTAAAATGGAAAAGTCCAGACTGCAACGCGGAGGGGGAGAGGTATAACTCACCTGATCATAGTCATACTCAATGGGGCTTGGAGTATCAAAAATCATGCTGCAGCCTCAGCTTTGTCTGTAGCAAACTGATGTTCAATGGAGGGGTAGATCACAAATTGAGGATGATTAACCCTGGCGGTTACAGTTTGATGGCTGTTCAACCAACTGCTTTGTCCCAGTTTCAATTGGGTATCAGGATTGAGCTTACTCTTGGGAATATCCTTCCAGTTAATCAGTAGTTTGACATAAATCATGTATTTTGCATCAGTTAAAAAGGAAATGAGTCCCTTAAACATTTTGTATTCTTCGCCCCCGGGCAGTAAATTCAGGCAGGTTTTTATGTCAGGAACATTGATATCAATACTGATCGCAGCCTGATTATCCCAGTATTTTTTTCCCAGTCCCATGCCTTTTCCCAGTGTTGAGCGAGATGTTTGCTGATTATTTGTTTTAAGCTGTGCCTGATAACACTGTCCCTGATAACATAGGGGCAATGGTCGCCATGCTCCCTGGTTTGGGGTTATTTTTACATCACAATTAAAATATGTTTTTAAAATATTATAGAGTAGTGAATAATCGGTGCGACGGTTTGCCATAATTGGAGCAAATGCTGTGAGCTGATCACTGCTAACCGGTAATCGGTCAAATATATTTAAGTTATTAAACCCACAAATACTTGAAAGTAGTTTGTAGAGAGAACTTTCACGGGGAGCTTCATTAAATAACATCGGATCAAAGTGTTTTTTGATTTCATAAAGCAGGGAGATCTGTTTGTCATTGAAGATATCGAGAAATGCATGAGGATCCTCTGCACCTTTTTTTCCAGATACGGTGGCACGTCTAAACATTTCAGAGAAACATTGAGGGATAGGTCCTTGTTGACCAGTTAAGCCAAAACCATTAACTGAGACGGTAATATTATTTTTGTGGTTTTTTGTTAATTTGTTATTTAAGGCATCTTTTTTAATTTCTGCAATAAAGTTGGGATGAAAAGCTTCACTATTTATTGCTTTATAGCGAATTTTTTGATCAGGAATAGCAACTTTCTCCAGTAAGCGAATCGCCTGGAAAAAATTAAATTCTTCGCCTTGTTGTTGGAGTAACCCTAAACAAGAACTTTGTGACCGCTCATCGGCTGCCATTGATAAATGCTCCTGTTACCGAGTTTTAGCTCTAATCGAGCAAAAGAATTAATGTGGCAAAATAACGCCAGAAACTGGTAGAGTACACGGCCAAATAAAACAGCGCTACTACCTTCAAACTTACGTTCAATCAGAGTCAGGGTGAATTTTGTTCCATGGTAGTATCCTCTCCATCCCTCTTTTAAATCTGCCTGTACATCATCTACAGCTTCCAGTTTTTCTATGCTTTCGATCTGTCGCTGACTAACAGGATCATCTTGACAGGCATAAAGACTTAAAAATCTTGTCAGAATGTCCTTTGCCAGATCTTTATCTGTCAGGGATACATAATATATCGAAAAATGTGACAGCAATTGCCACAGATGCTCGTTATTTAATTGACAACTTCTATGACGAGTGGGTTTGGTTAATAATGTCAATTCTTTTACTGGAGAACTTCCAATAAGTGAAAATTTCTGTGATTTAGGAAATAGTTCACAGGCGGTGCGATTGCAGCATAGAGTTTCTGCATAGAGTGTTTCACCTAAAGGACAGGTTTGAGCATAGTCCTGATCATAAATTGAAAGCCAGGTTTCAGTTCCAGAAAGACTTTTCTTGTGACTGGTCTCCTGTTGTACCAGCCAGCGGTAACCCTTGTTGTCATGACCACGATTATTAAAACAAAAATAGGGTAAAAGCTCGTTGTTTTCCCCTTTTTTATTTACAGAAAATAATTTATTAACCCGAATTATTTCATGACAATCATAATGTACCCTGCTCGGATGCAGACGATAACGATAATCTTTGTGGTGCAATGGGATTGGTTCAGATGTTTTCTTAAATAAGTTTATTACCGGAACACAATTTAACTTGATTGAATGTTTGTTAAGCTGAATATCTTTAGGAAGATTTTCACTAAACACTAATTTAATATTTAAATTAGATTGGAGCTGGATCTGCTGCATATTAGATAATTCAAAAAACATAAATTTTTCAGGAAAGTTAAAATAATCCTGTAACAAAGAAAAACCTAAATCCTGGTTATTGGATGGAGGAAGTAATCTCTCATCATCTTCAAAACCGCAAAGTTTAAAATCATTCTGTGTCAGGTTGGCAACAGTAATTCCGTTTTCATCAAGTACTACTGCTCCGATAAAATAACGTGAGATGAAATCATAAAATTTAAAACGCACAGAACTATCCAGGTTGATATAAAAACGTAAAGGATTACTCAGGCTAATATCTTTGGCGGCTCCTTCATCCGTTTCAGTGATTTCCAGATTGATTATTGACTGTCCTTTATTAAATTTTCTGCATATTTCACTATGGTCATTGATGGCTTGTTTTTTTACGTTCTCGACTTTCAAAGGCCATAGTATGGTTTCATGACAACTGGACATGCGGCAAGTGGCAAGTTTAGCCACTTCTTCAGGGTTGCCTTCAATTTTTATAGGTTCCATTTGTTGCCGGGCATCTAATGAGTAACCATTTTCAAAATTTGCCGCGAAACCATTGACATGACATTCGGCAATGGCCATTGAAGGGATTGAGCTGACTAGCTGTGGATAGAGTTGCTGTAACAGCATTGAAGGTAGTTTAGCTGATTCGGTTCCAATGTTTTGACGTAATCGGCTTGTCATCCAGGCAAATGACTGGATCAACATTTCTATGTGTGGATCATGTGATTTTCCTTCATTATGTTTATGCAGGGTGAGTTCTTCGGCAATACTGGGATTTTCTTCGGAAAATTCTATAATACTGGAGCGTAAACCTGCTAATTCTGAGGCAAAATATTCATTGAGCTGTTCCCTGGATTTTTCAATGTTCATGCTCAGGTTACCAGAGGTTGCCAGGAAAATTCAACCTCAAGTTCCTCTGCTTTAATAATGCCGTTGATCTGGATAATAGCAGGCATTAAAGGATCCTTTGTTGGGATCAGGTTAATTTCAGGATCATGTAAACGGGGCTCATAAAGCTTGATCTGTTTACGTATTTGTTCTTTTATTTGATTTGAATGTTCAAAGTTTGCACTACGACTAACGATATCGCTTATACCAAAATTTAATACTGAGTCGGGTTCAGAAGTTACCTCTGTAGTGGTTGTTTTTAATCTGCCAAAAAATGCACGATTAGACACTAACTGTTGTAGACCATCGGTAATAGATTGACGTAAAAATGCCAGTCGACACTGGCTATCATTACCAGCATCCAACTTTGGTTGGCATAACCTGTCAAAAAGAAAACGTTGCATTGTTTTTACTCTCGCTTATGTCTTCGCCTATGTTCTCGATTTTCGATGAATAATTCATATAGGATTTCTATTACCCAGTTGGAATAGCTAACAATAAAGTTATCAATAAAGTTATCATACCTTCAAAGAAGGGCCTCTATTACGTGCCACACTCCAACTATAAACAAAGCTACCGGTGATTTTTGCCTGACTATCCTGGTTAGAAGTGATCCATTCAACATCAGTAAAATTGAGAGTAATTTGTTCTGTAGCCATATCATTAGGATGAGATTGTGCCTCTACCGAACTTATCATGCAGTTCCATAACTTAACGGTCATGATGTTGCCGATGATGCTTGCTCCATCCCCATCCATATTGGCGTTACGGCATATAAAAATCTGGGTAGGATCAGTACCATCATCTATTGGAGCTGCAGACAGGCAATGCTTATAAAGCAAGGGTGATGTTTTATCCATATACTTAACAGCAGTAATATCATTAAGGTTTGGCCTGCCTGAAGTTCTTGCTGCATTACTGACATCGGTTGTCATCTGTTGTTTCATGCCAAAGTGCATTGAAACCAGTTCTATACAGCCGGTTAGATCATCGTTTTTATCGACTAACTCACCATCGATTAAACTGGCGCCAGCCAGATCTACCAATCCTGGTTTTAATAGTACTAAATCCATAATAAATTCCTCTTAAAAATTATAACTTTTTGATTTTTATAGCGACTATTATTAGCCAATAATCAATTGCTTTGATGATACCTGATTGTCTTCCCAACAGTTTTTTAAGACGGCAACTCTGCCACCAGTCGAATAGAGGTGGAAAGTTCTTCTAACTGAAAATGCGGTCTTAAGAAAACGGTTGCTCTATAGGAACCAACTTTTCCAGGAATATCCGATACCTCAATACGAGCTTCGCGCAAGGGAAATTTAGCCTTTATGTGTTGTGGTGGAGTATCGTCCAATAACACATATTGAGCTATCCATGTGTTTAGATAATTTTCCACATTCTGGCGAGTCATAAAACTACCGATTTTTTCACGCATAATGACCTTGATATAATGAGCAAATCTTGATGCCGCCATAATGTAGGGCAACATAGAAGATATACGAGCATTGGCTGTTGCTGAATCAGTAAGATACATCTTGGGTTTATTGGTAGATTGACCACCAAAGAAGGCTGCCTTATTGGATCCCTTGCAATGACAAATAGCCATAAAACCGAGATCGTTTAGTTCTTTTTCACGGCGATCAGTGATAGAAACCTGAGTAGGGCAAGTTAAAGCGATATCGCCTTCTTCTGTTTCGAAAGTATAAACCGGCAATCCTTCAACCAGACCACCACCTTCAACACCTCGAATAGCAGCTGTCCAACCAAATAATGAAAATGCATTGGTAATACGTTGAGCCAGAATATAGGCAGGATTACCCCATAAAACTTTACGTGCATCGACTTGTTTGATGGTTTTTTCGAAAGTAATACCATCTTCATCTAAATCCGTTGCAATAACCGGATTTCCATTAGCATCCAATTCAGTTTCTTTAGTTGTTTCATCTAATTTGTATAAATTAACCGCCATATCCTCATCAAAATAAATACCTTCAACGGGATGATTCTCATGATGATAAGGCAGACGTAACATCACTTTAGGTAAAGTCAAAGTGACATAACGGGAATCTTCTTTTTCTCGGAAAGCTCGCCACTGAATGAGTTCTGCACTTTCAAATATCTTACTCAGATCACGAGGTTTAAACAGATTAGCGTAATCTTCCAGATCAAATAATTTAGCCCAGGCTGATGCAATAAACGGTGCATGTGCTGCCGCTGCGACTCCGCTGATCATTTCTAGAAATTGAATATCTCTGGCTGTCCTTCCTAATTGAAAGTCACCTATCAAAACACTATAAGGATCACCACCATAAGTACCATACTCATCTTCATAAACAAGTCTGAATAAAGCACTTTGATCAAACTCCACTGCTTTATCAAGATCCTTAAAGAGCTCGTCATAGGAAGCATTAAGTAATTTTAATTTTAACTTGGTACTTGTTTCAGTATTCATCACCAGAAAGTGCAGACCACGCCAGCTTGCTTCCATCGCCTGAAAATCATCATGATGAATAATATGGTTTAATTGACGACTAATCAGTTTATCTTTTTGACCGATTCTGCGGGTGATAATACCGCCCACATTAATATTGTTTTTAATCTCATCTGCTGCATCTTTGGCTGGTAGCAGATCGGCTTTATCAATGAGCTGGGTAACAAATTCAGAAATTAGCTCTAATACATAGGGCTTTTGGCTATCTTCAAGGATCATATCTCCTTTCTCTACCAGGGTTTTAATGTCGGTATCACCCTCATCAGGTAGTTGATCAGCAAAGGCCGCTAAAATGGCTTCATTCTGGTTAAAGTCGACTTTATCAGCTAAAGCCTTCTCTCTGGCTTCAGATAAAGTTTTCAATGATGCGGCTACAGCTTTTGAAATAGCGCCTTTTTTTGCATCATCGGTTAAAATACGCAGTAACAAAGAATTTAAGGCACCGTTTCCGTCAAGCTTAGCCAAAAAATCTCTTAAACGGCTACGTTCCTGATAAAGTTGTTTCAGTGGATCAATTTGAACCACGACTGCTACGGGATCAAAATCATCAATGTGATTAAATTCAATACTAACGGGCAAAGTACCAGGTTTTCCAGATACTGTATCAGGAACTTCAAAAGCAACTCTGGGTGTAATGGATTCGAGTACTTTATTGAAATTATCCCGATCAATTTCAACCATCTTTTTTTCACCCATAGAGGGTGCAGCTTTTTTGGATTTACCTGAAAGCGGAGCGATGATACCCACAATAAAAGGGATTTCTTTTTTTTCCAGTGCACCTCCGGTCTCAACATCGTAAGTGATTTGAACTCTCGGTGGGCGAACCCTGCTTAATTTATGCTGTATGCTATCCGACATTCGTCTAGCCTCCGTTTATAAGTGAAACACTTTATTCGTTACTGTTTTGTGCACTGTATTTTTCTATTCAGTGCTTAGTTTTTAGAGCTCAATGCTCAATCTTTAATACCTGGTTTTAATGCATTGCTGAACGCACATATATCTCTCGTTCATCAAATACCTTTTTATCCAATTCACCTTGTTTAACCAGATATTCCAAAGCCCTGAGTACTAAAGATTTAGAACTTTTAAGACGCTGGCTCGCAATCCACCAGCTGGCAATTCCCTCTACCGTGTCTCCCGCATTGGGATTATCGCGATAGTACTCCCTGATATCTTTTGCTATTGATTCGACTCTTACTGGTGCTGATGCCATTTTAAGTTTCCATCTGGTCTGTGTTATCTGTAGTTAATTTAAATCCATCGTTTATAAAGCGAGAACTGTGCCAAGTTGTAACATGTTGATTTATAAGGGTTTGATGTGATTTGTGGTTTGAGGCGGGTAGGGCAAAAAAGCCACACAAGAATAAGCAAAATCTGTGAAATGGTCAGGGTTTATGGGGGATGTGGGGGAATTAGGGTAAAAAGCCCTATAGGGCTTTTTTGCCCTAATAGATTGAATGGTTTTGTTGGAGTTGTTGAAGGGAGAGGGTATAGAAGAGAGAATGGGTAGAGTGCTTAACTATTTGAATTTTAACTATAAAATTATGGGTTAGAAGGTTTATGGATGTTTTTTTGGTTTGGGTGACAAGGTGGAATGGATATTGCCTATAGTGTTTAGGATAATTTTAAATTTATTGGGTTTGTATTTAAGTAATGTGGATTGATGATGGGTAGAAACTGATTGATTTTATAAAAACCACATACACTGACACATTGTTGTAAATACGAGTGAATACAGATTGATAACTTGAAAAATATACTTGACGCCTTATTTTTAATCGCTCAAAGGTGAGTGTTCTATCAAGGTTATCAAAAGTTAACAATTAAAGGAGCTTATAATATGAGTGCGGATCCATATGGTGTTAAAAGAGATACTCCTAGTACCGTTACACAGAAACAAGTAGGCACGCAAGAATTTAAGGCTCGTGTGCAACGCCCTGATCCTGGTTACCAAGGAAGGCTCGTCACATCGCATGGGGTAATAGAACAGTCACATGGTAGAGAGATATTACGCACTAGATATCGGTCGGGCAGCTTTACAGAATCTCACTTCACTCCAGGTAACGATGCACAACCCCACAGTGCTTATCACTTTTCCAAAAGAGACAACACGGTATACCAAGTGAAGAGTGCTCGGGCTACTAACACACGTAAGGAACATAGAAACGTTGAGCATTTGTTCTAATGCATGACTTTCGTAATAAAAACGCTTTTGTAGAGGAAAATGATTGGCACCCATTTAATTTGTTATTAGAAACATTGTAATTAACGGTGAGTAGAACACTAACAAGTTGTCAATTTAACAGACTGTAGGAAACCCTGTTTTGAATGATAAGAAAACTACCTATACCAGTCGTGTGCAACGAATAGGAATTGAAATGGAAAAACGCAATGATTGGGCCAAAGCCTTGACTATTAAGCAGCCTACAACCCCGGAGGTGAAACCGCCACGTACGGAAGTACGTACTACATACGGGCCGCCGGAAGTGTATCAACGCAGGTTTGGTTACAGGCAGCGGTCGCGTTCGGTCGGTGTGAGGCGGCCAGAGCTGAAATTTACCAGGACATTCAACGACGAGAAGCGCACATACACCGATAGCTCACCAGTTGCGACTGGTAATCTCCAATTTCAACAGTCTACGCGAAGGCATGAGCATGGCACCACAGGATCGAACTGGCATGTGCCGACATATTCTCAGCGCGGTCGAGGCGTTACCACAGTACTCTCAAGCGGAGCCTCGCTTGTGGATCCTGGGGGTGAAGCGCATCCGGCCATACCTTCTACACTAACTACCAATCACGGGCGTGAAGTGAAATAGTCGTGAAATTTGTAGAGAAAAATCAGGTCTGGTAATCAATCGAACAAAACAAACAGGTGAATGATAAATGAGTGATACACAAAGAGCTGATACACACGCTTCCCACGCACAGCGTCCTAATGAAAGCGATGTTCAATACCAAAACAGGCTTAACATGGCTGCGGCATTGATAGAGCGAAAACATCAAGTGATCCAGGTGGCACAGGCATACGATGCACATCTGAATGCTGCTGACGCTGGCGGGAGCCGAAACCGATGGGCGTGGAGTGCCACTGCTGCACATAAGCAAGCCACCGCCGCAACTGAAGCTCAGTTTGGAAAGAGTATGGAAACGTCAGAGGGTATAACGCACTGGCACCGAACGGCAGGTGGTCCAACTACAATTAGTGATCAGTAACATAGGATGCTCATGCATTTTACGATCAATCATCTAATGGGAGTGGTGGTCTTCATGGGCAAAACGGATCGTCGAAGAAGTTAAAATGATTTGTTACCGATATCATTAATTTGAGGAATAAAAAGATGGAATCAAAAAGAACGCAAGCAAACAATGCTATGCAGAACGAGGTAAAATTTGGAGGGAGAAAATTTAGTGATAGTCAGAGCCACAGTGATTGGGGCAGGGGAAGGACATCTGGCACTACTATTACTTGGAAAAAGGGCATCAGGGCCAGACGGGCCAGTGTTACAGAGATTCATATGCATCCCAAAACTGGAGGTGGGTACAAACCTGGCACGATGACACATACTAATCGATACGGGACCATTACAACAATGACACAAAGCCAGATGAATGCGAGTACAAAGGATCTTGCACATAGCTATACGGGGCTAAAAAAGTAAAGTGTGATGAAAAGGAGTGCTGTTTCATGGCTGCAGATAATCGTAATTTCCTGACAAATCCTCGGACAAGAGGACAACAACAAAGACAACAAACTGTGTTTGGTCAACGGCGCTATCGACAACAGGGTTTGGATCCAACCAATATTGTGCATGGAAGACGTCAACGTGTGCCTACTGTTAGAGGTTTCGGAACTCCTGTTGTAAGACGAATGGTTATGGGTGGCGTTAATCGAAGGGTTCTTGATCCAGGTGGAGCCTATATCCATCGCGTAAATATACCTTATACAGGCACATTACGAGGTGATTTTCGGTTGGCGAATCAAAGGCGTGGTGTGCAGCAACCCCCGCGTACCACATGGCATCATTTTCATGATTACAATCCACAAACAAATCGTGGAACTATGTATTTGATGCGAACCAGGGATCATGCGCCTCGACACACTGGTGGTGCTCATCAGTATAGGGCTCATCATCATCATGGTTATTAAATGACAATTTAGAAATGTTTATTTTATTTTTACCAGGGAACAGGAGATTTAATTATGGCTAAGCCGCGTACCAGGTTAACACGTCTTAAACATATGGGTACGATAATGCGCCACCCTCAACAATATTATCGTTATAAGACCCACAAGGCAGCTTTTATTCGAGAAAATCATCTGGATATGCATCATCATTATGCGGTTGAACATGCAGCGCCACATCCCTATCCAGGTGCTGGTGGCGTTGCTCCTCCATTTGTCGATGCAAGACAACATGGCGTTATTTATCCGCCCGCTGGTGGAGTTCCTGCAACTGCTGTTGCACCTGGAGCGGACTTAATGGCAGCGGCGCCTCATGATCACCAGGCTGCTGCTGGTGTACCTGCTGGACAACTAGGTCATTATAGACAAAGCCTGGTTACTCTCAGGCGGGAAGCTCCAGGCGCAGCCCCAGTGCTTCGCACGGCTGTTAAACGAGATGTACATGGCTCTGTGGCTCATCCAGGTATTGGGCGAACTCAACACAGTACCCTGGCTGGTGGTCATGCAGTTGCTGCGGCAGCACTTCGTGTGGATGCTGTCGCTGCTGTACCGGCTGGCGCTGCTGCTGTACCTGCTCATATTAAAATGTCTTCAGGACATTACAGGCCGGATCATTTAGCTGCTGTAAAATTGGCGATAGCTGGCAAGATGTCAGGTAGTTTGGATCGCAGGCAAACTGGCTTCACTGCTCGTCCAGCCCCAGGGGCAGCTTACGCACCTGTTAATTTGACTTTAAAAGAACGGATGCGTGCAGTATCGAATTGGGCTCGTCATTAATTATCTAAAAGGAAAAAATTATGGAAAGAACACCGCCAAAAGTCTCAGTAAAAAATGAGATCACGTCTCGTAAACGTTCAGGAAGTTTTAGTGGTACCTTAACCGGGAGAATGAGTACTGGTTGGTTTTCATCTCGTGAAGTTGGTCAGGTGCATTATCATTACAGTGCAACTGCTAATGAGGGAAGAATTAATATGCTGGAAAATACATCGGCAAAGAGTGGAACTAATATCGGCGGTGTAGGGCAGGAGTTATCAAAACGTACAGATACTTTTATGAAACAACAGGGAGCAACAGCAATGAAAATCCAGCCAGTAGGTAATGAGAGAGTTAAAACTTTCTGGGAAAAACAGGGATATCATATGGATGTTGGCACCTACCAACAAAAACTCGCTGAATTACAACCTTTAGTTTCTTCTGGTGCCATTGATGAACCCACACAATTAAGAGAAGCTGCAAAAAAAACTGACTACTGGAGTAAGTCTTTATAACCTGAGTAGATTAACTTGCGTAACGATAGTCTAAATGACTATGCACTGAATCGAGGAGGTAGAAATGGTAAAACAAGTTGATGATGATTGGAAACCTGCCGGGGGAAGACGCGCCGCATTAATACCTTCACATAATTCCAGTTTTACTGGAAGGCTAGGGCAGGACGTTTTACAACGTTACGCCAATCGTTCAAAGGCGATATACAAAGGAAGTCATTTAACCAATCCAACAAAGACACAACTCAGAGATATTTCTAACTGGCAGGTCAAGGCTAAATCAGGGGATTCAAAACATCAGTGGACGAGCTTGACAAAGTCGTTTAAAAGCAAAAATAGTGGGCGCAAAATTCGCTCATTGCATTTAGGGCATAAATTAGCTGCTGCTGAGTATTATGACAAAGGTGCAAAAGGTTTTATTGCTCGAAGAGTGAGAAATACAGTTGCAGCAAAAAGAAAAGCTAAAGAAACTAAATTGAAAGCACGCTATAGCGGCATGATGTCACCCGGAAAAAATGTTCAATTTGCTCAAAGAGAAGGCATTAACAATTCTGAAAATGTTCGTTTTGAGATCCATAGTTATAATACCAGTCACGGTGGAGATGGACATAACTATGGTCAGGGCTGAGAATCGATAAACTTATTTGTATTAGTGTCATTACCAAGGGAAACAGTCGGATTAATTACCGAGCGACTACATTTTAGTAAATAACAATTACTAAGCTATGGTTATGGGGAGCTATGTTCATGCTTATGTTTATCCTTATGCTTATGCTTACTTCCACTTTGGAGTTTGTTGACTCTCTGAGTTTCCTCATCCATATACTCGATCAGAGCCTCTACTTCCTTAGAATTGAGCTGGAGATTTGGCATCTCTATTTCGTTATACTGGGCATAGAGTTTCATGATAATGGGATCTTTTTCCTCCAGCATTTTATCCGGCTCTGCCAACCATCGGGTAAGCCAGGCACGTTCACGCCGCTGCGTTACACCTAAAAGATCAGGCCCCAGGCTTTCATCCTGTTGTTGTGCCACGTCTCCACCACCTACCCCTATGGCATGACAGGTTGCACATCGGCTGCGAAATAGCTTTTCCCCCATGTCTATATTACGTAGCTTGGGAGCATTAGCATAACTTTCATCATTGTCTGGTGGCAGTTTCCAGTTGTGCAACCAGCTACCCAGTTGCGAAGCCAGATAATATGGATTCTCGAAGGGAGAACGCTTCATCCAACGTCCCGTTCTTTGGTTGCCGATGATAAGACTCAAATTATGATCATTATTTTCACTATCCTGAATTTCATCAATAAACAGACCTAATTTTCTACGAAGCAAGGTAATGTCGGCCTCTTTACCCGTTAGAAACAACCAACCTGGTTTAACACCAAACTTTTCTGTGTATTTTTTAAGAACTGCTGGTGTATCTGTTTCCGGATCTATGCTGATGGAATACATAAACACGTCTTTGCCGACTCGATCACCTAGAATTTTTTGTACTTTCACCATCCGTGCGGTTTCCATCGGGCATGAGTTCTTGCAACTGGTAAAAATAAAGTTAATAGCCACCACTTTATCTTTAATCAGATCATCAAAAAAATGAACCTTTTTACCATCTTGGGTAATTAGTGGAACATTGGGAAAATAATTGGCGCCCCATCGAGACTTTGCTCCTTGAGCCGCAGCGGCAGCTGATTTATTAAAAAGTAAAATTTGTATTGCCATTGAAAAAAAAACCATGGCAATTAAAATATATCGTTTTTGTTTAGGGGTTAGTGTTTTCATCTCTATTTCTATCATTTTAAAATCCTTAATCAGATCTATTTTGTACCATCAAATTTGACACATGCCACATGAGCCTTATTCAGCCGAAGTTTTACTTCACTTAAACTCAGATACAGCTGTTAATGAACAATTAACCGTAGACCAAAGCATTAACTCCACTGGTAATATAGAGGAAGGCGACTGCCATCAAGTTAATGCCTTAGTTATTTCATTGAGGTTTCTTTTGCTGTTAAACATGCTGTGCAAACATTAGCCCAATGAAACCCCGGCAACGTTTAGCCGGGGTAATCTCAGGTTTCAGGACCATTGAACGACCTGTTTAATTGCCAAGAGTTCCAAAATCCGGGTTTGCTTCTGCGTCCTCAGCGGCATCCAGATCACCCGTTCTGAATGTGGGCAGGGCATAAGTCTGTACGTAAGTTACACCATCCCAAGTAGGCATCGGGGTGGGCATAATCAGTGTTTCTCCAGGATTTTCTATATCCCATCGTAAAAGCATGGCATGATCCTCATGTTGAGTGTTATGGCAATGCTCCATAAAAGATCCGACGAACTCTCTAAAACGGATTGCCACATCCACACTGTGAGTACTATCATCCATCTTACCGATACGGTAAACGTCCTTACGCGCCCAACGCTCCCATTCAGGTGGTTCTTCACCGCCTCGCTTAAAGATTTGTCCCTCTTCAAAGTGAATATGGATGGGATGACTCCAGCCACCATTGCCTTTTAAATGCCAGATCTCAACATTGCTGTTATTCGGGGCTGCTGACAGCCGACGCGGATCCATATTAAAACCCGCTCCACCGTCAGTATTAATAGTCCAAGGTGCTTCGTCGGTGCCAACTGCACGACCAAAGTTAAAGGTACGGTGAGTAGCGTTAGCTAACTCTGTCTGGGTAAATGTTGGACGAGGAATCATAGTTTGCCCACCTGCCACAAAATTGGCTGGATTCATACTCTGATCAACACCTGTGTAGGCTTGCACACGAAACTCCATAAACTTGGTCACAGCAGGATCGGTTATATTACGCCCATCAACAATCTGGGGAGCATATGCACCACTGAGAACATCAGCCAAAGGGATCTCTACATTCGGGCGTTTGCCATTTTCATGTTCCAACAGGTTGACGAAAAATAGTTTGGTGCCGGGTGCAAACTGAGCAAAGTCAACTATAATGTCGTACCGCTCTGCAATCGACTGAGTCGGCAATATGCCTTTGCGGTTTACAAAACCACCAGTACCAAGACTGCCATCAAAGGCAACAGCATGTTCCATAATATTACCGTCATTGGCAATCATATGAAACGTCACACTGTCATAGGAAACACCTGAGCCGGCCGGTCCAGCCATTTCTCCACTAGTGCCTTGTATTTCCTTCACTAGAGCTATTCTCATGTAGCGTGATACTGAACCATTGAGGATGCGGAGTCGATAACGACGTGCACGCACATCAAAGAAAGGTTTCCACAACCAATTGGTCAGTAACTGATCCCCCATATATCCATCCAGGTTGAAAATATTGAAGAATAATTGCCCATTCGCATCCCAGGCCTTATCAGCAAGCACCAGATTAATATCGTAATCCCGGTTACCCCAGTCCATCGCACTGCCACTAGGTAAGCGCAAATTAACTCCATCATTGATACTTTCATTACCACGATCCTGAGAACTATAGTAATTCATCATTACCGCATTGCCCTTGTAAACATTCTGTGCGGTAAAATCAAGCATGTGATCATGGAACCAATGGGTACTCATAGTCTCTCTATAATCGCCTTTAAGGAGTGTAATACCACCATTACCGTCTGGCGCACCGGCTCGCGGATCCGTCGCAGTCGTGTTGATACTATCGTGACCTGCCATCACCATGGGCCAGCGATAGTCATAGAACTGGCCAGGAAAGAAAAAGGCTTGTGTATAGCCATCACTCTCTGCCGGATTATGACCATTGTGTTCATGTGTGGAAATCGTGTGAAGTCCAAAACCAAAATTTTCAGCCGGATCAATGGGCAAGGCGTTGAAATGGCGCATCAAGATAGGCTCACCGTATCGCGACTGAAGTAATTTTGGTGGAAAAGTCCCATCAAAAGTCCAGAGTGCAGCAGGATCCTGCACCGGAAAATCGGGATGAAATTTAACAGTTATGCCGTTAGTCGTACCCTCAAAACCCGGCACTCCCACCGTGTTGTGGTAGAGTCCACCAAGTGCAAATTCGCCTTTGTTGTAGCCATGGTACTGTAGATCATCTCGTAACCCCTGATTGACACGCCCCTCGGCCTGAGCGGTTTGAAAATAAACTTCGGGGAAAAATTCATTCCAACGCTGATGAGCCCAGTCTTCCCCAGGTGGGCGTCCTTCGGCTGGCGGGGTATCCAAGGCTCGTCCTATGAAAGTCTCAATTTGTGTCTTCCAGGGATTTGCATCAATATCATTCGCCTCTCTTGTTGGAAAAGGAAAAGGCAAAGCCTCTCCTCCTACAGTAACATACTGTTTAAGAAAATTGTCCAGAGCTAAGCCGTCAGGCCCAGCACTGGCATCAGCAGGTGAAGGAAGCGGTGTACCTGGCACAACAGAAGTTGGTGATCCCAGTGGAACCGGACCAAACTCTTCAAATCGTAACATTTGTTGGGTAAAGGGTTGAGCGTTAAAAAGTGGACTTGCCAAGGCACCTGTTGGAATATCCAGACCCCCTCCACCTACCAGATTGGCCTGATTGATATGTTCGCCTGCATCTTCAGACGTTCCGGTAACCCCACCTTCAAAGGCGAATGCATTGGCAGCATGGGGGTCTATATCTTCTGGAAGATTTCCGATGATAGAGACAATGGCTGCGACTGCAATTAGAGAAGACGTCGATGTGATAATGACCGCCAGCCCGATTTTTTTGAAATGCCGCTGCCAATGGGAAATCCGAAAATAGTCTGAATAAACTATGTTTTTTAAAAAATTGGAAATGACTTTAATGACAAAAAATTCTGAGATCTTTATTGCTTTGAAGTAAATCATATTAATACCTCACTTTGGTTATGTTTTTTTTGTTTATATTTTTTTGTTTTTGCTTTTTTGTCTATATTTTTGTTTTTGGGTTATGCAACCCGCACCTCCTACTTGCTATATTTTCATCACGACCATAGCGCCCTCCGCGCCCATCGCGATAGTTGTCGATATATTTTTTAATACACCGAATATTTTCTATTGCAATAATTTCAAGAAGACAGCAGCTTTCCAATCTGCCCAAAAACATTGTCATTTAATTCTCAAACAACTAACTTTGTTTCTGGACGAGATTTTGGCTAACTATTATTGATTACTCAAATTAATTAGCTCTACCGCATTATTAATGCAGCGAGTTAATGCAGCGAGTTAATGCAGCGAGTTAATGCAGCGAGTTAATGCAAGGAGTAAACAGCCACATCATGATGCAGTGGATCAAACTGATATAATGTGATTTTCTCTGGACTATCAAAGTTCAGAGTGATTTCCACGTTATGCTCTCCAGGAGTTCCATCAGCGGCAACAGGGGGAACATTAATGGCGCCATTTGGACCACCAGCAGTCGGCCACCAATGCGCTCTACCAAAAGTAAAGGCATTGCCTGGACCACCATTAAACAGGTATTGAGGCTCCCGTCCACGTGAACCACCGAAATCAACGTTCACATATCCATGCATGAAGTGATCACCGTTTAACAGTTTGGCCTTGAAAAGTGAACCACGACCATTCCAGTTATCGTAAGTACGAGCATTTCCATAAATGGTGTTGTTGACATAGAACAAGGTGATATCTACGCCTGCTGCAGCAGTTACTCCACGAGGTAATGAACGGCGATCATTCCAGTCATTCAGAGAAATCTCAGCATCAGCCATTAAAGCCACAACTTCAGCTGTGGTAGCCCCTTGTGCGTCTTTAAGTGACTGCCACATGCGCTTGGCTGGAGAGAGTTCACCAATCATGGCAATTGCGGCTAATTTGGCGGCTTCACTCGAAGTAGGAGCCATGCCGAATACCATTTGTTCAAACTGAGGTAAACGTAGATTCATTGGACCAGCAGTCTTTAACGCATTTTCCATGACCTGTACACGTGGTGGGTGTATACGCCAACCCCAGGTATATACAAGGTTAAAATATTTCGCAGGTGCATGTTTTACCTTGATGACGTGCCGTTTACTTTGTGACATCGCGTAGAACGAAGCGTCTAACGCCACATGCGGTGGCCCATGAGCACCGCTATCTACAAACGAAGTCGGTGTAGGAGGCTTGTCGAAGTACATCGTCCAGGGTGCAAAATCGTCTGCACCACCTTCAAGAACATCAACCGTATAGGTAATTGTCCATGGGACATTCTGCACTGCAGTAGGGTCAATAAAGGCGGTATCTGATTCAATGCGTCCGTTAAACCAAACCTGGTGAACATCCACATTTCCGCCAATTTTAACGCCTTGAGCATCGAAGATAGGCTGAACAACACTAACCTTCTCTGGACCTTTGTAATGCAATACGGGTATTCCGCTGTAGACACGGGAAATGGGATTGCCTTCCAGAATGTCCAAACCGAATTGAATCAAAAACTGGTCAACAGTACCCTCAGCTGCAGCCTCTCCAACATCTTTAAATACATCTCTAAGATCTTGCGAAGGAGAGGTATTTTCAATGTCACTTTCTACAACAGGACCGTCATGCAGATTAAAATCCACTGTGGGTGTATTTGGTAACGTATTCACCATTTCTACACCTGCGCCATCAAAAATATTACTTTCAAGGTAAGGTATTTTATTGTCTCCGACTGGGCGGGTACTTTCTGGTGAAACAACAAATGTGGTTTTACCATCAGCTGATAGGGTGGTAGTAGAAAATCCTGGACGGGGTTCTGGATTGGGGTGAACGGCTATTGCATAACTTGAAAAAATTGTAGCCATCAGTATAGTTAGTGAGGTTGCTGTATGCCGTATTTTTCGCATAATTAAACTCCTTCAAAAGGTAATAAGAAAACCTAAAAAAACATGGTGTTTTTTGATTGTCAAAATATAAATCCAATTAATTTTTCGTTCAGTTTGATTGGATATGGGATGCAAACAAGCGTGCAAACGATCTTTTATTATTATTTATTCACAAAAAAATTGATAAGCAATAATGGTTAAATATTTGCCGTCATATTTTTATGATACTACGCTTTGTCCTTTAGTATTATTTTCCTCATGTCAACACAATTGTTTACAATTGCATGCTAGTGTTGAATAGGTCAATGTTCAATATTAGCATTAGTGATAGTAATCTTTATTGTTGTTTATTCAAAAAAAATAATAAGTAATAATGATTAATGTTGCTCTCATATTTTTATGATACTACATCCTCATCTTTGAATATTATTTGACAAGTGTCAATGGAATTTTTGTTGATAAAAAAATTGAACGTATCGTGCAATTTATATTCTTTTAAGCAGTAAATAGAATGTATTGTTAAATTGTGTTTCTTATGAAATCGTAAATTGAATAACTTGTTCAAGGTGTTTGTTCTTTTAGACAGTAACATTTAGTTTTATTGACTGAATTGAACAATATGTACCGACATAGAATAGGTTAAATTTTTTATATTTTTGAAAAAAAATCAAATAAATGCAAGTTTGCAGTGATTTATTTATATACTGCCTACTTCATACGAAGGTGTTGTCTGAAAATAAAGCCATGATGTTCATGTTTTGTCTGTTTACTCGGACTAAGAAGGGTAGTGAGTCAAGTTGGATTTAAGAGTTGGTGGTTTTTAAAATTACATCAATGCTACAAACAAAATATTCCAAAGTGAAAGCAGGTTTGAAAGCCATTACATAGATTGTATGTATCAATAATTTTGCATATTGGCATGGAAACGCTCGATAATTCCTTAGGAAAAAGCATAGGACGCAAGAAATTAAAATAAATCAATCAAAAATTGAAAGTGCAAAGGTGGTCTTGTTTGAGTGCAAAAAAACATACAAATAATTATGCTATAGAATTACTTTTTTATTGAGTTAATCCATGTCTTCTATTTGGTTTTCAATATTCTCTTCATCATTATGTTTTAGTTCAATCCATTCCGGTGGAGTGAGTTCAAAAAGTGCTATTAATCGTCTCAATCTGGGTCTTGAGATCCCAAGAATTTTGCAAGCGTTACCTCTATGCCAGTTTGTGTTTGTTAATACTTTAAAAATGTGAATTTTTTCAATGTCTTGCAGGCTTTCTAGTTTTTTTGGCGCATAGTTAAGCTCTATGTCTTCCTCTGGTAGACATAGTTTTATATTATCCGAAAGTAAATTTCTGCTGATGATGTGACCGGGGCATAAAGCGACTGACTTCATCAGGGTGTTTTCTAATTCCCTTATATTTCCAGGCCAGTCATATTGTTCAAAACACTGTAGTACATCTGGAGAAATCCGATTGACATTTTTATTTATTTCTTTGTTAATTCTGACTAGCAGAGCTTCAACCAATCGGGGAATATCTTCCCTTCTTTCTCTTAAGGGAGGAATGTTAATATTGACCACTTTTAATCGATAATATAGATCTTCTCTAAAGTCACCGTTTTTCAGGGCTTTTTTTAGATCCTTGTTGGTTGCAGCTATGACTCGAGCATTTGTTGTTTCGATATTTTTTCCTCCAATGGGCGTATATTCTTTTTCTTGTAGTACTCGCAATAGTTTTGCTTGCATTGTTTGTGACAATTCAGTAAGTTCATCAAGAAATATAGTGCCATTGTTCGCCATTGAGAATTTCCCGATTTGTTTACTTACAGCTCCAGTGAAAGCTCCTTTCACATGTCCGAACATATCTGATTCAAGTAGGGACTCTACCAGAGCAGCACAATTAATGGCGATAAATGGTCCTTTTGAGACGGTACTTGCCTGGTGAATAGCTTTTGCAACAAGCTCCTTTCCAGTTCCACTTTCTCCAGTTATTAGTACAGTTGTAGAGGTGGTAGCCACGAGTCCAATCACTTTGAAAATTTCTTTCATTGAGCGACTTTGACCAATAATAACGTTACGTTTACTATCACTAAAAGCTCTTGGAGCTATGTGCAATTCATTATTATCCGGTTTGGAATAAATCAGGGCATTTTTAATTGCACTATCAATTTCATCAATATCTATAGGTTTATGAATATAGTCATCGGCACCTTTTTTCATTGCCTCAATGGTACTATCCATATCGTGATAGGCCGTTATTATAATTACTCGTACATCTGGTATTAGCCGCTTAAATTCGGGTAAACCCTCTAAACCACTTTTTCCACCTAACCGAATGTCAAGAATAATGATCTGTGGTTGTTTTTTTTGACATGCAGCCAGGCCAACAGTAATTGAATGAGCAACATCAACTTCATATCCGTTTTCTACAAAATGCAATTCCAGGGTTCGGCAAATTGCCTTGTCATCATCTACAATAAGTATTTTATTCATAGGAGTTTAATACCGTTTTCCATTTGTTAGTGATTGCATTATTAACGGGGCCAACCGGTAATATTACTTTGGCTCGAGTTCCACATGTGGTGGAAGACTCTATTGATATTTGACCATTATGTTGCTTAATAACTCTTTCTACTATAGCCAGTCCAAGCCCAGTGCCCTTTGCACGAGTCGTAATGAAAGGATCAAATAATGAATCTTCTATTTCCGGATCTATGCCTGTTCCATTATCAGCTACTTCAATTTGAATACTTGTTACTGCATCACCTAGAGATAAACTGGTAGAGATGATAATTTCAGGTATAGACTTATCATTACCTTCACTGGCTTGAATGGCATTGCTAATTAAATTGGTAAAAATTTGTTTTAATCTTACTTCGTCCCCATTGAGTGTTGGAATACCCTTTTGATACTGGCGTTTTATTACGGCTTTAGTGTCTTCTATTTGTTTATGTAATAAAAAAATCGCATCATCCAGTATTTTTTCTATAGTTAGCCATTCCAGTTTTAATTCGTCTTGTCTTGAATAGCTGAGAAGATCTTTTAATATTTCTTCCATATAGCGTATTTGTTGCAAACTTATATCCATGAGTTCTCGTTGCTTTTCATCCTCTTTTTTTAATGCTTGTTTGTGCAGTATTTGTACGCCCATTTTTATAGAGGAAAGAGGGTTTCTCAGATCGTGTGCAATCATATTGGCCATGCGACCAACTGTGGCCAGTTCTTTGGTTTCAGATAGTTCATATTGATGCCAGGTTACTTCATCTCTTAAATGACGGATTTCGGTGATGTCTTCCTTTATAGCAAGAAAATTAGTTATTTCTCCCTCTTCATTTTTTACGGCAGAGATGAAGGCAGCTTCCCAATACAGCTCACCATTTTTTTTACGATTATGAAAAATTCCGCGCCATTCTTCGCCTCGAGTGATAGACTGCCACAGTTTTTTATATTCGATAGCAGATGTTTCACCCGACTTCAGCATTTTTGGACTGTGGCCAATGATTTCTTCGCGAGAATAACCGGTTAATTTAAAAAATCTGTTATTAACATATTCTATTCGACCACTTGTATCTGTGAGCATGACAACGACGGGACTTTGTTCCACTGCTCGATTTAGTAATCGAACTTTATCTTCCATTTGTCGCTGCGAGGTAACATCCATTCCAATATAAGTTATACCTAGAAATTTACCGCTGGCGTTCTGTGTTGGAGTTGCGTTCCAGGTGATGGTTTTTCTTTGATTTTTAGTGGTGACAACAGAAAATTCTATATCAGTGACGGCTTCATGTTTGTTGTTTATTTCTAAAGCTAATTTTTCGGCAATTTCAATATCGCCCTCAAAGACAAAACATGAATGCCAGTTTTTATCCAGAGCTTTATCTCTGGTCCAGCTTGTGAGGTTTAAAAAATAATCGTTACAAAAAGTAATATTTCCATTTGAATCTACCATAAGTGCTAATAGTTGCACGTCTTCCAGGATTGTTCTGAACTGCCTTTCATATTCATTTTGAATTTCAATATTTTTTCGACGCATTAAATTTATAGCAATCACAACTGAGACAATAACAGCAACGATAAAAATGGCTAAATACAGAACGATATAAAACCCTAAAAATGCAAGACAGGTTTCATTTAATATATCCTGATTGACATGTGAAATAACTTTCCAATGATAGCTATTTCCATAAAATTCAGTTGAGACCATATCTGTGAGTAGAGGATTAATGGAAGTAAAACTAAAAAGTCCGTCATTATTCATGAACTGACCTAATCTTGAAGCTTTAATAATTTTCCAGGCTTCATTATATTTTAAATCGAAACCTTCTTTATCATTAAATAAGTAGCCATATTGAAGATGATCAGAGCCGGTAATATAAAAACTTTCGTTGTCAATCAGTGTGATGTTTCTGTTGTTGTCGCCTGCTGTAATATCTAAATCATTAAATAAATTTTTCCCGAGGTAGTTTAGAATAACTACGGCAATAAGTTTACCACTTTCATCTCGAATAGTTTTCCCTACTCGAATGATAGGTTTAACTGGAAATTCTATGGTGTTATTTTCGACATTAGGCTCAAGAGGTGATATGTAGGGAGTATTTGAGGGCTGCGCCACTATTTTTTGGAAGTAGCCTCGATTCTTTTTATTTTGCAATTGAGAGTTATCTACCAATAAGGATTCTCCATCTTGATAGTTGACATGAATGAGTTCTTTTCCTTGTGGATCAAAAAGTCGTATTTTATCGTAAACTTTTTTATTTTGGCTAAATGTAAGAAATTGGTGCTGAAATAGTTTCACTAAAGATTCATTCATGCCCTTACTAGAGGTTATAAATTTACCGACAAAATGGGTTAAGAAGTTGGTATCAGTCATTATGCCATGTAAGTTATTGTGTAAAATCTTGCTTGCCAATTCAACATGCATTTTTTCTGATTGTTCACGGTGTTTGAGATCAAGCGTATTATGAATACTATAATGTAGTCCGAAAATCAACAGTAGAAGAAAAGTGAAGGGTAGGATCCATTTAAGTGTCACTTTAGCGATACTAGAAGGATTCATCGGATAGGTTGCAACAGTGGATTTCATTGGCATGTTTTCTGTATTTGCATTTCAACACGACTCAAGTAATCTGGTTTAGACTCCTCAGGTTGTTGAGGTATAAGAAATACTAATTTTGTCGCAATAATGTAAGATCGTCGAGATTCATTTCCAGCGGGTCTATTTTGTGTCAATACTTCCCGTAAATAGTACAGAGTCTGTTGTGGATTTTTACAGTAGAGTGGAAGGAATACACCTGTTGCATACTGTGTGGAAAATAATGGAATGAGTAACATGGCGATTAGTACCCTTAAAACCAGTTTCCATGGATTAAAATTTGAGCTCTTAAGTTTTTCAATGTCAATATTTGAGTCAATGTATTCCATTATATAATGCTCGTTTGGTTAATATAGAATAGTGAACTATCATGTCGTTAATTAGGGTCACATCCATAGGCATACCCAGTTGTTGATCAATTGCTGTTCAATTTGATTGCCTAAATTTAGACAGCTTATTATTCTGTAACGTACTGATCCCCACGCATATAATTACCACAAAGAAATAATTGAGGCAATGTACGTTGAAAATAAGCCAAAATCTGGCACCTTGTAGCATAATTACCAAGGAACAGGGGGAATGTTGGCTGATGTTGGTTAATAAGTATCATCAACTCTTTATGGTTGGTGATTTTATAAACGTGATACCCACCACATTCATTAAAGCGCCAGCGATAACAAAATAATCAACACCGTTTGCATCTGATCTTGGTTGTTTATCAATTATTTTTTTGAGTAGTGGCGACAATTTTATTACCTTTCTATAAATGATCCTCTTGAGGGAATGGAATTAATAATTATTGTGGAAAAAATTTTCTAATGACTCTATTTTTTGAAAGTATGTCTGGTTTCTACTTTTTAAGGGTAGTTTAGAATAGTTAGAGTCTGTTTTATTTTAATAAAAACTTATACTTAATAAGGCACGAATCATGCCTACTTTAATTAATTATGTGAATTCATAAAAATAAACGTTAAAACAATCGGTTAGATCTAAAGTAAGAGTTGCTTGGATAAAGTTGGCTGCGAAACATATCGTTCAATACCAGGTTGAGGGGGGGGGTGGAATAGTCGATTTTGTTCAAACACAGCAACCACTCAAAATCCAGACAAATGATGTTAAATGCTCTAGTTAACACGTTGTTAATTAATTGTATACGGGATTCAATAAATAATGCGACGAGAAGATAGAGTGGTTTATAGCAGCTAATAAATATTCATGGAAGATGCGACTGAGAGATATGCGGAAATAGAAAATAGAGAATATGAATAGTTACGAAAATTAGTAACTATGAGATGGCTGTCTCCTTTATCATCGGTGTCGTAATGCGCCATACTTGAGATGATTTAACTTCAAGTAATTTAAATAGATGTCCATCATGAAATAAAACATGAACTATTCCGACAGATTTCTCATATAACTAGGTTTTGATATTTTTTATGCTAGATTTGAACAGAGAGATGGGATTAGGGTGCTGAGATGGTCACTCCACAAAAGGCATCGCAATGTGCCATTATTGAGAGTGTAAAAACAATTCAATAAAATGAGGAGTGACCAATATGCAATGTAACCTAGTTAGTATCGATTTAGCAAATACTGTGTGCTCCTGCACAGTACCCTTACCCTACGTCCTGCAGGACAAAAAATGTTTTTCAGGTATGTGGCTTTGATGATAATCGAAAAGTTATTTTCAACAAAAAGGTAAAACGCTCGAATTTGATTCATGAACTTAGAAAAATCGAACCCACTCGGATTGTCATGGAGGCTTGCTACAGCTCGAACCCCTGGGCACGTAGAATCGAAAAGTTAGGGCATGAAGTCTTTCTGATCCCAGCATTTGTGGTTAAACCCTTTGTTATTGGTAATAAAAATGATCACAACGATACCATAGCCATAGGTGAAGCTTTTTTTAGACCCAGAGTTCGATTTGTACAAATAAAAACAGTTGAACAACAGGATATCCAGTCTT
>JBFFIY010000017.1:0-50080 GCA_041556195.1 Enterobacterales bacterium | reverse complement strand
TAGGTGATAATAGGGAGTATCTTGAACGCAGATAAGTTCTGAACGAGGTCGAGTCATGTTAATTCCTTTTAACGATTGATTGATAAATAGACTAATGATATCGTGGGTGGATGTCAATAATAAAGTGTGTGTCCCTTAAATTGCGTAGAGAACCTCTTGACGATGGATGGAGATAATCAACAAAGTACTGGCATTCCCTTTTACTTGAATGATTATCTAGAATTACTGGATTGGTCAGGTCGCGCTATTCGAGAGAAAAAGTCTGGCTCTATACCAATGAAACTACTACCCATCCTAAGGCGTTTACAAATTGAACCCGATAGCTGGATTAATCAGGTGAATCATTTTGCCTATATGGATATAGGTAAGGGGCGTGAGCTGGGAGCGGAAGCTTTGGTAAACGCTGGTATCGTGTTGCTGGTTCTAAAGATAAAATTAAAACCCTGGCCTTAAAGATTAGTTTGAAATGGATGAATGGTCAGGGTTCTGGTTCCCCTTTTGCTTCAACGGGTTAATTTTTTCTAAAAATTCCAACAAAAACTAACATTATCGGGTACCCGATATTTGGCATATCTGAGATTTGAGTTTTTACCAGTTCCGATTACTTTTCGTCACTTAATTCTATAAAGAATCCAGGTTGGAAAGTGAGATGAAATATTAAATAATTAATTCAGTTTTTTTTTATAAGTTATGGCTGTCCAAGTCTTTTTAAGAACATCTAAACAAATTGGCTGGAGAGCTTGATCCAGGAAATTCAGAATCAGAATTTGGCAAAATGATGAAGGACTTAAACGCAGTAATTGATTCTGTTTTTCCAGAGTCGAAGATTCATGCTACTACAGATTTAACTGATCCGGATAAATCACTTAGGCCTGTTTTTAAGGTGGAAATGTCTAGTAATGTTCGGACATCGGTTAATAATCAGGGATCTGGCATGGTTAGAGCTGCTGTTTTTGGTATGCTGAGGTTCCATCAGGCATGGCTTTCGAAAAGAGAAGATGAGCATAAACGATCCTTGTTAGTCGGTTTCGAAGAGCCTGAGATTTATCTTCATCCCAGTGCAGCTAATCAGATGCGAGATATCATTTACGAACTTAGCACCCTTGACCAGGTCAACAACTACCTTGAAAAACGACGTTTATGTGAAGAAGTTACAAGTCAGGCTGGCACAGATTATGCCTTATTGTAAACACTAAAAGGTAGGTGTAAAATGTCAAAGTTAGTGTAGTACTTTGTTAGTTAAGGTATGTACACATAATTTTAGAAGACCCTTTCTGGCAGCTTAATCACCACCTAGAGCCTTCCAATCAGTTTAGATTGCAGGAGTTTCTTGTCATGTTAACTTATTCTCATAGTATTCAGCCTCTCAAGTGGCTGGTGTTTATATTCTTGATTCTCATTTCTTTTCCTGGCGAGGGCGGAAAGCCACAAAAAGATGGCGTGTGGCCCGGTAATAACTTTCCTGGCGGCCCACATTTCAACCTCAATATTCTGGGTAAATGGTCCCACTTTAAGTGTCCTCCAGCAGAGTTTGATGAGAACAATATTCAAGTTTACGGTAAAGTCATATTTGTACCAAGGGAGCAGGGCAATGATCTCATCACGATCTTGATGGAGTCTGGTAAAAAGGGGCCAAAGGGTGCAGGTAACACTACAGAGCTAGAAGTAACTGACTGGTGTACTGAATCTTTTGCTGATAATGGTGGCGGTGGTAATGGGGATGCTGCAGTACTACGATTACCCAAAAATGATGAAGGCTATGCAGTTTATGCCCGTATCCTGGGTAAGCCAGGAGATAATACAATAACTCGTAGTGTTTCTATCAGCCCGGAACTCGTCTATGTAGAAGATGAAAGTGGTAATGATTTGATCTTATTGGGACTTGTTAATTCCGATGGTAGTTTCGCCTCCGAATCGGAATTTCTCAATCGTACTGATACCGGCAAAAAAGGCAGGGGTGTCCAGAAGGCTACCGATCTCACCAATTTGTTCCTCTGGTCTGGCGAGGTATGTTATGTGCAAAGTGACTGGGATATTTTTTGTCAGGATGAATTTGGTGTTGATCAATGCACTGTATTGGAGCTTTGCTGTGTAGATAGTGATCTTGATGGTGTCTATGAGCATTGCGATAAACTATCCGTTGTCGGTGAACTCATTGGTGCTGATCTGGTCTGCCCCGCGCAAAACCTGTCTGGGGATGATTATATTGCCGTTGAAGCCCATTGTGCTATCTATGAAAATGAATGGGTATTTAATATTGGTGACTTCGTTGGTTATTTATGGGATCTGGACAGTCAGGGTGCATATCATATTCAGGTGCGTTTCTATCCATTACCTTTAAACACTAAATAGCTATTATTAACAAGAAATGACGGAACACTAACAAGTTGAAAAACTCTAATATCAAATTATTTTAAAACTTGATTAATAAAGAGTAGATAAACACACCCTGAAGCCTGCCCAATTGAGCAGGCTTTTTTTATTATAATTAAATTTTTTACTGCTCCAGCGCATTCTGCGCCCACGGTAGAGCCTGTCCCATGAGAAAAGCAAGTGCTTTGGGCATTAGTACATCCTTGTACATTATATCTGACGCGACAAGATTAGTTCACAAGCTCGTCAATTAGCTCTCTAATCAGTTTTTTTTCTTTAGGTTTAAGTTGCTGGAAATCATCCATGATTGATTTGGTTTTGGGGTGGGTGGTTAATACCAGACATTTATCCATCACCCGAACCGTGACAGCTTGATCAACTTCAAATCCTGCCTGAACTAACCAATGTCCTTTTAACTCAATTAGCCCAACCCTGGTGCGCTGTTCCGGGTTCTGATTTTGCTGGTAATCGCGTAAACCCTCTCTAACTTTAAGCCGTCTGGTGTCGGAAAAATTGGATTTTTGGGTACAGCTTGTCGTAGTATGTCTTTTAGTCATAGTAACCTCTATTCTAGGTTGTTGTGATTAGCTGAGCTTTGGTGTTCTAGCACCTTGGCTTAGCGCCTTATAAAACTATTATTTGCTTAAAAAAACAAAATTATTTAAACTCCTCTATTATAAGCTGTTTGGCGTGTAATATCGATAAAAAACAATGGCTTATCTTGTTTTTTGTGTGATTTTAATACTCTGTTATGACTGATTTGGGCGCAAGAAATAAGTAGACGATCTACGGGTTTCTTTGAGATTTATCTAATACTAGTCAGGCATAAAATAGAAAACACACACGGAGCCTGATCCTTTCAGAGTTTTTTAAGCAGTGTGAAACAGGTGTAGCAGTATACAGATCCTTCATGAATGAACTTGAAACAAGTCAATAGGTTAGGGGAATAAATTGAATTCGATAGAAAAATGTTTTGATACAGTTAGGAAAATACTTGAAAATTTACCTGAAAGTTGGGTGGAGCTGACGACTCACCGGTTAGATATATACAATGAAGAGCAGGCCAAGTCACAGTTTTTAGAGCAATTAAAAGCCCAGCTATTATCCGGAGATTTTAGTGCTAAAACCTTGGAAGAACTTCCTACCGCTTATGACTATATTCGTCTGGGTCATCAGTTATCCAGTATTTTAGAGTGGGTTTTAGCTGAAATTAACCTTGTGCCTTCAGATCAGGTTATTACATTTTGTTCCAGGACAATGCCAATTTTGGCGATCTTGCGCAAGAATGCCTTAAGTGGCGAGCCAACCACTATTTATTACAACACCGACTCATCACCGTTGTTAGACATAGCAAGATTAGAAGAAATATATGGTTATAAAGTTGACTTGCAGAAAATAATTGATGCTTCGCATATTCCTGAGCATAGTGAAGGTACGGTGATTTTTGTCACTCAATCTCCCTTTAAAGATCCAGTAAGTGTGAATTCGAATGTTGATGTTACTGTCAATATTCATCCGCATTATGGAAGCGCCCTGGTTATTCATAACGCTAAAATAAACGCACTGGCTAACGACGAACTGGTTAAAGATGTTCAACATGTCAGACGACGTGAAACGATAGCAATGACACCTGTCAACGCTTTGAATGTTTTGTATGAGATTGTCGGCAATGAAAAAAACTTTCCTGAAAAAGCTATGCCTGAAGATGTGAATAGAATATTTGATTGTATTAAAGAAAATACGGGAAGTATGGAAACTCCCCTCATCGCGTCTAGTGGTCTTTCTATACAGTATGCCATTATGATGGGGCTTGTCGAAAATGCGATTAGGCAACACCCGGGCAAATCAATTAAAATTATTCTCCCACCTAATTGTTATGGGGGAACCAACGATCAAGCAAGGCGTATTGCAGATTTAATTCCTAAGGTCGGAATCGTTGATCTCTTAGTGGATGGTGGTCAAAATTTGGTTAGCAGCCTTGATGTGGCGCTTAATGAAGTTGCTTATAGCGATAGCGTACCCATTGTTCTCGCTGAGATCCCGACTAACCCCAGAGTAGAAGTTCCCGATATGAAAAAACTGGGGGAAACTCTAAATGCACAAAGAAAAACCCTAGAGAATGAATTGGCTGTCGAATCAGTTTTTATGGTAGATCAAACTTTTTGCCCTAACGTGAAATTACTGCATCAAGAGAGTGAACTTTCAGAGGTAAAAACAATCTCGTTTTCCAGCGGTTCAAAGTTTCCTAGCGGAGGTCGTTGCATCGCAGGTTATTGTGCTACAAATAATGCAGCAAAAGAGTTACTGGAGCTTATCTCAAAACATCTAATACTGTCTGATAATAGCGCTATCTCTCATCAACTCAATACCCTGGCTGAAAATATGCCTTCAATGCCTGAACGTATTAGAAAGGCCTATAATAATGCGCGAATGTTTGTCGAGCATGTCCAAAAGGTGCTACCTAAATCTAAAATTTATTTTGTATCAGAAGAGCTGGCTGAGTTGGGTTTTACACCATCCGTATTTTCTCTGGATTTACCATCGACAGGGGAAACAGAAGATGAACGCGAAGAGAATAAAAAAGTACTGAACAAAAAATTAATTGATTATATGATTAAAATACACCCGGATGATTGTAAATACTGTGTGAGTTACGGACAACTAAAAGGCAGCTACTGGACAATTCCTGCAACCTCGACTCAGGGAACAACAAAAGAAAATGATAAAGATTATATTGTTCGTGTGGCGCTTTCACCTGATATAGATATTCCTAAATTATCGAATTCTTTTACTGAGTTTTGTCGTAATGAAAATCTTATTTAATTCATCTTTAAAATCAAAGGGGGTAGTGTTTGAGTGCCCCCCTCAAGATACTTCGCCTGGTTGGAGATTAGCATGAATGATGAGAACAATTATAAGAGTAACCCTTTGCACGGTGTTAGTTTAAAACAGCTATTGATTGAAATGGTGAGTCACTATGGTTTTGATATTCTCTTTGCCTATTTAAATATCAATTGTTTTAAGACCAATCCGAGCATTGAGTCCAGTGTGAAGTTCCTTAAAAAAACGACCTGGGCGCGTGAAAAAGTTGAAGCTTTCTATTTGTATGAGTTTAAAAACTTACCTAGAGCTTCTGCCGAGCAGTTTGAGTTGCCGCCCAGAGATCGCATTGTGCCACAGGATCAAACGCCGGGTGAACCTGCTGAATTGAGCCTGGAAGATGCTGAACAGTTGCATGAAAAACGAGCCAGGAAAGCAGCTATGCGAGACGAGGGTGCTCGATCTCGCTCTGGTTCGGGCAAAAATTCCGGCACTCAACGAGGCAGCAGCTATTCTAAAAAACGAGATAATGATGGTGCTCGAAAGGATGATCGCGCATCGTCGAATTCTTCAAGTGGCTCTGATGAGAGTGAATCAGATCCATGGGCGAAGTGGAAAGAGTAAAGCGGGTTTCAAGGTTTGTGCAGGGTGCGAGGACGGAATAAAGTTTTAACTGTTGGGTGCTAAGTAGTCTGGTTCTTAAAAGCTATTTCTGAAGCATGAGTAGTACTCATTCAGAGACTAAAGGACTGCGAAGCTATCAGACCAACTACCACTGCTAGTATTATCATCAGTAGACTTGCCACTTCCCAACGAACAAAGCCGTTTTCGATCTGTTTTAATCTCGTTATTGTGGCAGTTACCAGCGTTGCCTGATGGGTCTTGAAGTGCTGTTGTAATTCATTCAAAATACGCTGAATTCCAGCCCAGTTGTTACCCATACGGCACAGCCTGCGATAACCACGCTCTATTAATAACAATACATCACCGGCAGGTAGTGGCTGTACCGCCCGGAGTAATTTTGTGTGTAGCACGGCTATGGTTACTAAACAGGCAAGCAGCAGAGGCCAGAGACTATCCATTATATACATACTCTCTTGACTCGATGTTGTGGGCATCAGCCACCAGGGGAGCAGCAGGATTGCGGTCAGGTTTACCAGCCATGGCCACACAAGACCAGCCACCGGGGTTGCACCCGATAGTCGAGCGGCAGGCCGAATCAGATAAAGCAGGCGTGCCATGAGCAATGCCGTGGAAACGGCGCTGGCAGATAATAGCGGCGGTAGCAATGTGTCCCAGGGAGTCTGTGCATGGAGGATATGGGTTTTTAGTAGCATTTTGGCAAGCATGCCACTGGTCCAGGGCGCACCAGCCAGTGCTAGTGCCGGCAAGCACATGCCCAGCCAGATCCAACGCCTTTGCAAAAGGTGATGGCTGCCACCAAGGCCTACTCCCAAAAATAGTGCACTTTTGCTCAGCCCATGGTGAAGGACATAAAAAGTAACGACAGGAAGGATCCCCGGCCAGGCATGTGGAGCAAGCAACCCCAGGCCTATGGCCATGGTCATGATACCCATCTGGCTGATGCTGGAATAGGCTAAAAGAGTCTTTGGTTCTCGCTGTGTCAGCCCGACTCCCGCTGCATAGAATGTTGCCATCAGACCAAGTATCAACATGCTCGTACCCCATCCGGGCAGGGTGACTTCACCTAGCGGTAGCAACCGCAACCAGCCCAGTAATCCAGCTTTAATCATTGTCCCGGACAGAACTGCACTTGCAGGGGCTGGCGCAACTGGATGCGCCAGGGGCAACCAGACGTGCATCCCCAATATCCCTGCCTTGATACCAAAACCGATCAGACCTAACAGGATCACCAGATCTGGATTATCGGTGCTGAACAGGTTGGCGCACACGGCAGTGAAGGTCGTGGCCTGAGAGGTCTTGGCTGCCAATACCAGAGCGGCGAATATCATTAGTTCACCCAGCACTACCAGAATGATATATACCCGACCGGCACGCAGTGCAGCCGGAGTGCCATTAAAGATCACCAGACCGTAGGCGGCAAAACTCATCAGCGCGAAACCGAGATAGAAACTCAGTAGATCGTGCGCCAGGATCAGACCAAAATTACCCGCCATGGTCAGCAGGAAAAAGATATAAAAGCGTGTGCGTTGAAGCGGCAGTGAGAAGTATGTACGGGCGTAGATCCCTGTCACTGTCCACAATAGAGCTGTCAATAACAGGAACAGCTTTCCCGTTGCGTCCAGCCCCAATTCGCTGCCAAGCATTACTCCGGTCAGGTGCCAGCGCATCTCGCTCGGTGCTACTAACAGACTAGCTGCTAATGCCGGTAATGCAGCCCAGGGTGCCAGCTGTAGCGTTAAAGAACGTATCGGTTTCAATGCAAGCATAAAACTCAGTAACAGCGGCCACAGCAAGCCAAATAACAATAAGTCGAGGGACACAAACTCATCTTGAAGTACAATATTCATGGACAGTAGAACTCCCTTTCTGTGATAAGTTTTGCCCATTCCAGAGGACTGAAGGGCAGGGTTGCCAGCAACCCTGCAACCAGGGCCATAGCTGCTGTGAGCAACGGTGGCAGTAACAATGTCCATGCTGTTTCTTTATGGCCGAAATCACGATCTTCTGGCCAACTGTGTGGTGGTTTCTGGAACCAGGCTGCATGTAATATGGGCAGGAAATAGGCAGCATTGAGTAAGCTACTGCCAACTAGTATGATAATCACCCAGTCCTGATCAGCTTGCAACGCGCCGAGACCCAGATACCACTTACTGATAAATCCGGCAATCGGCGGCACACCGATCATGCCTAAAGCACCGATAGTGAAGGCAGCCATGGTCCAGGGCATGCGCCGTCCTACGCCTTTCATTTCACTTACTTTGTGGATACCCAGTGTCTCCGCCAGATTGCCAGCGCAGAAAAATAGTGTGACTTTCATTAAACCCTGGTGCACCAGATGTACCAGACCACCGATGGTTGCGATGGGCCCCGCAATAGCGACTCCTAATATAATGTAAGAAATCTGACTGACTGTGGAATAAGCCAGCCTGCGCTTTAGTTCATCTTGAAATAAAGCACGCATGGAGCCGTAAATAATAGTTGTTGCAGCTAACCATGCCAGGGGAGCGGTAACGCCCAGTTCTATAGCAAAATCAATTCCAAATACGTCGTATACCACGCGCACAATTCCGAATGCACCTACCTTCACTACGGCCACCGCATGCAATAGGGCGCTGACTGGGGCAGGCGCGACCATGACTTGAGGCAGCCAGCCGTGTAGCGGCACCAGTGCTGCTTTCACGCCAAGTCCTGCGATTAGCAGGGAGAAGATGATTATCAGGGTAGGACGATGCTCTGCGTCGAGGTCGCTTAGAAACCCTTGTGGGGTAAATTCCAGGGTACCTGTCAAGCTATAGAGCCACACGGTTCCCAGCAACAAAAGGGAGCCACCAAATATCGTATAAATAAGATAGGTGCGCCCGGCTCGACGAGCCTCTTCCGTGCCACGATGAACCACCAGCGGGTAGGTGACCAGAGTGAGTAGTTCGTAGAATAACAGGAAGGTGATCAGGTTACCTGCCAGTGCTACACCAACAGTAGCGGTCACGCACAGGCTGAAAAATCCAAAGAAGCGACTACGATGGGGAGAGTTTTCCAGATAACCGATGGCATAAATGGTAGTGACCATCCAAAGTACACCAGACAAGGTGACAAACAACAGAGACAGCGGCCCGACTCGTAGCACTAACTCCAGATCTGGCAGTAGTGCCAACCGGGTTTCATAATGATGTTCGTGGTAGACTCCCCACAGCATCCAACCTACCAGTGCGAGTTTAATCAAGGCACCGATCAGGTTGAGTGCTGTACGTAGGCGTACTCTTTCTTCAGCAAGGCCGAAGATAATCAAGCCCGGCACCAGAGAGCTTGCTACCGTCAAGACGGGGATGAGTGGATCCCAGTTCATGGTCTGACCTCACTATGCCCCGTTATGTGACCAATATCAACCAACGACAATATCGGGGATGCCAGTAAACCCAGAAGGATTGCAGCAAATGCCAGTAGTAGTGCTGACCATTCCATACTGGCGGGGATCACTGTAGGTTTGAGTGGTAGGGGAGCCTGAGTAAAGGCGTGTCCCAACACTTTGAAGACATAACCTGCCGCTAATAAACTGCCGAGGAGCAGGATCACTGCCACATCCCAGCGCCCTTGTGAAAGGGCTGCCTCAAGGAGTAGCCACTTACCAATAAAACCACCGCTCGGCGGTAGTCCGATGATGCTCACTCCAGCTAGTGCGAAGGCAGCCATGGTGAGTGGTATACGCTGGACCACCCGATCCAGATCTGCAATACGATCATGGCTACTGAAGAGTAGTAGATTGCCAGCTGCTAAAAACATAGCTGCCTTTGCCAGTGCGTGAGAAAGAACCAGGTATGTGGTCGCACTCCATGCTGTTACATTGGTGGCCACGGCAAGCGGAAACGCCAGGAACAGGTAGCCAATCTGGGCGACTGTGGAATAGGCCACCAGCAGCTTTAATCTTGTTTGGCGCAAAGCCTGCAGGGAACCCCAAATCACGGCTGTAGCACCAAGCAGGCCAAGTAATGTGTCTACGCCTTCGCCAAGGGGAGCGAAAATATTGATCCACAAACGTAGCAGTATATAAAAAGAGGCTTTTACTACCAGTGATGATAGTAACGCACTCACAGGTGCAGGGGCACTGGCATGGGCGGGGGGTAACCAGAAATGTAATGGAAAAAGTGCTGTTTTCAGTGCGAGTCCAGCAGTCATTAGACCCAGTGACGCCCAGACTGTTGGTGAGGAGTCGACTCGCTCCGCAAGTGTTGAGATGTCTACAGTGCCGAAACTGTGATAAAGCAGTGCCACACCAAGCAGGTATGATAGTGAACCCAACAAAGTTGCTAACAGATAACGCATGGATCCGCTTAATGCGTCGCTATTGTTCGTTAACGCTGCCAGTGCTACTGCCGCCAATCCCATCAACTCCAGAGTGACGTACAGATTGAAAATATCGGCTGAAAGAAACAGTGCGTTTAGCGCAGTTTGAAGGAGCAACCATAACGGCCAGAACCGCTCCAAATGTTCTTGTTCGAAATAACTCGCCGAATAAGTACTGATGCCGGATCCTACCAGAGCTGATGCTGCGAGCATCAACAGGCTCAGGCCATCTGCGTAAAGTTCGATACCCAAAGGTGCGCCCCAACCACCCACGGTATGGTGATAGGCACCGTTTTCCATGATCTGCCAACCCAGGCCTGTGGTCGATAAGACTATAGTAAAAGCTGTAACCAATCCCAGTTCATTTGCTATCCTTGGCCAAAGGAAACAGGCAATGGCAGCCGCTGACGGCAACAGAATCAAAATGATACCCCAGGGAATATTGGTAACCACAGAAACCATCAGCGTGACTCTCGCTGATCATCAGGTAGCCTGGCGTGTCCGGTTTTAGCAGTTAGCTTTAACATTAAGATGAGTGCTAATGCAGTGGCCGATATAGCTACAACAATGCCGGTGATGACCATGGCGTGTGGTACAGGATCCGGGCGAACCTCACCTGTACGTTTTGCCAGTGCCACCAGCACCAGAAAAACACCGCTTCCCATCACATTGATAGCAAGGATCTTGCGCAGTAGATGCGCGTGAACAATCAGGGCGTATAGCCCCAGAGCAAAAAGCCCCAGTCCCACTAATGTGTAGAGAAATGCGCTACTCATTTGTGCTCCTCATCTTTGCTGGGAAAGTCATTGCTGGGAAAGTTATTGCTGGGACGTCCACCAAGAAACAGGGCAACAAGAGTCGTTCCGATGGAAAGCGTCGCTGCGATTTCGAGAAACAGGATCAGAATACCAGCGTATTGCTTGGGATATTCCAGCAGTTGTCCTTCTATCATCATGGTGAAAACAGCCATTGCTATAAATGCTGCGGGGCCTGCCACCAGCATGAGCCGCAAAGGCAACGCGGTTAGAGCTGGGCGAAGACGCCAACCTGCTAACAGTAACAGCACTCCTGCTGCACCTAATATTGAGCCAGCCTGAAATGCACCGCCTGATGCATGAGCTCCTACCCACAACAGGTAAGCCGCCACCAAAATCAGCATTGGGGCCAAAAGACGTGACAGGGTGTCCAGTACGAGGCCGGGCGCAGTCTTGCTCTGTAATACAGCCCCATTAAGCGACCAAACTCCCAGTAATGCTATTAATAACACAAGCATTTCCAGTAGAGTGTCGTAAGCCCTGAAGTTAAGCAATACTGCAGTTGCCGGATTGCGTACCCCACTGTTCTCAATATTTGTGTTGATTTCTGCACTCAGTCCAGTAGCGTAAGGTGGCAGAGATAAAACTGTGTAGCTGAGTCCGGCTACGACTAATAGTAGAATTACAGTCGGAAACCATTGGAAAGAGCGAAATGTTTGCTCCACGTTTTCCAGTGGCTCTGTCGTATCATCATTAATTTCCGTTGCACGCAATTTTGCCAGAACAGCCAGCAGCAAGGCACTGGTCAGTCCGGCACCAATGGCAACTTCGGCCAGGGCAATATCCGGTGCCTCCAGACGCACCCAGGCTAATGCCATCAACAACCCAAAGGCGAAGAACAATACAATGGCTTTGAATAGATCCGGGCTGGCCAGCGACTGCCAGGCTAACCACAACAATCCCAATCCTAACAGGCTATCGAAAGCCCAGGCTAACAACGTTATCGTTTCCACAAATGGATCCCCCTATGCTGTGCTCCTCTGGCGATCAAATGAGCAACGCTGGCACCCGCAAGCAGTACCAGTACCCAGATCAACAGTAGTTTGCCTACCACTGCCCATGATTCTGCCTGCACGGCCACCCCCGCTATCGTTAAACCTAATCCAACATTATCTGCTTTGGTCAAGGCGTGAAGACGGGTGTACACATCTGGAAAACGCAGTAGGCCCAGAGTGCCTGCGAGAAAAAAAATGGCTCCTGTGATCAATAATGTTGCTGATAGGTAATCACTCATCGTCATCGTCTGTCTCCCGGTTGGGCCAGGCTCTCTGCACGAAGGCTACTGCAGTCACTGCGGCCAATAATGCAAGTAGTAGTGCTACATCACGCAGAGCTGAGTTTCCAGTTGCCAGTGTTAACAGCAGTAATATAGCCACTGCAGTAGAACCGAATAATTGCGCGGCAAGCATGCGATCGGCGGTGCTCGGACCGCGAATTATGCGATACATGCCGACACTGATATTTAACAATAAGAACAGAGCCAAAGTTAAATAAAGGATTTGCATGTGTTTTCATACCTCCAAAGTGACAGTTATAATGAATCGGGATAGTTTGCTTAGACAAACCAGATCGGAACACTGAGGTAACGGGCATATATCATAGTTTCTGAATAGCTGTTTCATTTCATTCATCGCTTCTGCAAACCCTTAGAGATGTACCGAATATCTTAGCCACATATTGTTCCACTGTTTCAAGTTCTGACAGGTAATCTTTTCTTTCATCAAGTACGTGTACCTTCAAATAATTTTTACCGAACTCGGCGGTTAAGATCCCTGGTAGCATAGTGATTGTATTAGCCATGAATACTCTTGGTGTCCCTGGCGGGAGCCGTAGCGGGTATTTAATTAGAGCAGGGGCGATCGGTGTGCTCGGATGAAAGGCTCGCCATGCTACATCTGCACCACCAAGGAAGGAGCGAATGAGGAAGAAGGGCAGGAACTTGATAAACTCGTACCAACTTAGAGACGTAGGCGGTAGTATAGCCAGGCTAGTGATCAGCGTGAGCAAAACTGCTGGCACACCTATCCACCAGGATTGCTCCTCTCCGTCTGTGATAAACAACCAGATGAATGAGAAAATCACCCCGCGCCATATCGCGCTCGACCAGTTAAGCTTTGCTTTCACTAATTTCATTCGTCAGCGCCTTACGCAGAGAACGTCATTGTTTTGTAACTGTAGCAATTACTTATTTATTATAGGTAAGAACGGTGAAATATTGAAATTTTACAAGAACTTATTTGCAGTTAATGAGACAGATTTAGCCCCTATTGTCCAGTTGTTGAAAACTGACCTCAGATATGTACTGAGGTCATTGTTTAGCCTATTGGGGGATCTGTTTAGCTTAGGGTATAACAGGTAAAGAAATTTCTGATTGCTGGCTATTGTCAAATTTGAAGGATATCGAATAAGGCACTAATGTAGGTACTCCGTACAATATATCAAAAGTATCAAATGCGATAGCGAGCCTATGGCCTGCTGGTATGTCATAAGCCGTTGCAACTAATTTCCAATCCAACTCTCTGGTTTTGCCTGCTGCAGCTTCATGCTGTGTCACTGGACCATGTGTGATTAATGTACCTGTATTTCCATCTACGTCATACAAGTATGCGTTTAATTGCATTTTGGAATAAGATGGTTTGATATTCAGTTCACTTCTTTTTTGCTTCCAACCCACTTTTCTAGGATAATGCCACCTCTTGGTTTCTGAGAATTACCTATGCTTTCCGCCGTACCAGCTGCTTTTACAATCCCTTTTCCAAGGCCCCCTCGTGAACTTTCTCCACAAGAGAAAGAAACTTATCGAGAGCATTTTAAAAAACGTCTGGAACAAGAAGATGCAGTGCTTGTCGCGCATTATTATACCGATCCTGAAATTCAGGCTCTGGCTGAAGAAACCGGTGGCTGCGTTTCGGATTCTCTGGAAATGGCGCGTTTTGGCGCAAAGCATCAGGCATCTACACTCATTGTGGCGGGTGTACGTTTTATGGGAGAAACGGCGAAGATCCTTTCACCTGAAAAACGCGTTATCATGCCAACCCTTGAAGCAACCTGTTCATTGGATTTGGGATGCCCTGTGAAGGAATTTTCAGAGTTTTGCGATCAACATCCTGATAGGACCGTAGTGGTTTATGCCAATACTTCAGCTGCGGTAAAGGCCAGAGCCGATTATGTGGTGACTTCCAGCATTGCAGTGGAACTCATCGATCATTTGGATGCAGAAGGTCAAAAAATTATCTGGGCGCCAGATCGACATCTGGGACGTTATGTTGCAGCTCAAACGGGCGCGGATGTTATCTCATGGCAGGGCGACTGTATTGTTCATGATGAATTCAAGCATAGGGCTTTAAAAAGTTTAATACAGCAATACCCGGATGCTGCTGTGCTGGTACATCCTGAGTCACCAGAAAACGTGGTTAAATTGGCTGATGTTGTAGGATCAACCTCACAGCTTATAAAGGCTGCGGTTGACTTACCCAACCAACAACTGATTGTTGCAACAGATCAGGGAATTTTCTTTAAAATGCAAAAATTAGTGCCGGATAAAGAATTGCTTATTGCACCAACAGCCGGTGTAGGAGCAACTTGCCAGAGTTGTGCGCATTGTCCCTGGATGAAAATGAATACCCTGGAACTGTTGGATCAGGTTTTTGATAAAAAGGATAATCTGGTTGAAGTGGATGAATCTGTGAGATTAAAGGCACTTATACCACTTAATCGTATGATGGAATTTGCTCAGTCATTAACCAATTAAGCAAATCGTCTAGATAATACGTAGTTCACTAAGCTTAAATGACTTTTCTTTAGAAAGTGTTAGAGAAATCTCTAATTCCCAATAATATTAAAGTTATTTTGTAGAATATCTTATATTCCCGACTGTCTCGTAACATCCACAAACAGGGTAATAGACTGCCCTGGTTTTAAGTATTTTTTGGGATCAATACGGTTCCACTTGAGTAGATCTTTCATTCCCACTTTAAATTTTTGGGAAATTCTGGCAATTGAATCTCCATTTCTAACTTTGTAGTGGATCTTTCGAGTTGTGGAAGGTCCTGTGGATATGGGATTTACTAGCGTTTTCTGTTTGGTCCAGACCACAAGTTTTTTCCCAACTGAGAGTTTGTCTCTTGGTGCCATGCCATTCCATTTTGCGAGTGATCGAACATTAACTTTGAAGTTACGACTGATTTTCCACAAAGAGTCGCCGTTTTTAACACGATACTCGAGTTTGTTGCCTTGATGTTTGCGTGATTTAATTTTATTCAGGCGACTATTAGCGCTTAAGCTATATTGGTCTAAATTGCGAGTGGCCGTGGGTATCATCAGTTTTTGTCCAATTTTAATAAGATTGGAATTTAGCTGATTAACAGACACGATAAGTTCTTTGGTGGTGTTAAATTTGCGGGCTATTTTTCCTACTGAGTCACCTGTTCTGACGGAATATCGTTCCCATTTAATTCTTTTTTCAGGAACAAGTTGTTCAAGTTGTTGTGTAAAGTGTTCGGCCTTACCTACAGGTATTAATAGATAATGAGGGCCATCTGGATCGGTTGCCCAGCGATTAAAGGCGGCGTTATAACCATAAATTTCATCCATACTCAGTTCTGCCAGATCTGCGGCTAATGCCAGATCCAGTTGCGACTGGGTTTCAATTTTTTTCAAAAAGGGTTCATTCGCAATAACGGGGAGTTCCAGTTGGTATTTATCGGCATGTTTGATTAACTTTGCAAGAGCTAATAGTTTGGGAACATAAGCCTCCGTTTCTTTTGGCAGTTTTAATGACCAGAAATCGGTAGGTTTGTTTTTAAGCCGGTTTCTACGAATTGCTCGAGCAACATTGCCTTCACCAGAGTTATAAGAGGCCAGAGCGAGTAACCAGTCACCATCAAAGCGTTTATTGAGATCGGTTAGGTAGTCCAGGGCGGAATGTGTAGCAGCGTAGACATCACGTCTGCCATCGTACCACCAGTTTTGTTTCAGGCCGTATCTTTTTCCGGTGCCAGGGATAAACTGCCAGATCCCGGAGGCTCGACCATGTGAATAGGCGAAGGGATCAAAAGCACTTTCAACAATGGGTAATAATGCTAGTTCAAGTGGGAGTTTTCGTTTTTCCACCTCTTTAACAATCATATAAAGGAAAGGCTGGGCGCGATTAAACGTTCGATTCAGGTAACTGGGATGTCGAGCATACCAGTTAAACTGACTGGCCAGACGTTTATTTTCAGGTATATCCAGCTTGAGATTGTCCTGCACATAGCTAATAAGATTAGACTCTTTTTCTGCAATTTCGAGTATATCGTTGACGATGGCTGAAAGATCTTCGCTATTTTCTACGCTAATTCCTTCGTTGTTATCTATGACATTATCAATATCTTGTTGGATATGAGTTGTGTAGGTTATTGATGAAGAGAGCTCTTTTTCGGCCTGGGTAACAGTATCGCCATTTCCTGTCTGAATGGGTGAATTTGGATCTTCTGTTTTAAGTCCGTTTTCAGAAACCAGGTCAATAACAATTTCCGGCACTATTTCCGGCACGACTTCTGATACTTCAGTTGTTGCTTTGGCCTGCTCTGCTGAAAATTCAGGGGATGAAGAGAATAAACTTAACGACTGGCAAGCACTGGTTAACAGTGTCAGTAGTGTTATGGGTATTAACTGCGTTAGATTGTTTTTTCTCATGTACCACGTTCTCATTGAGGTTTTTCATTGTTTCTTGTGACTTTAAAGTAGCATTGGTTTTTAATTGAACCAGCAATTTAAAGCAAATAGAATCTATCCCGAACCAGACTTTTTCTGATGTTCTTAGCCAAGTTTCTTAGCAAAGTACTAGCAAACGGTGTACCAGGGCAAACGGTGTACCAGTTTACCGGAATTCATTTGGTTTTTCTAAGAACTCACACATATTGTCTGTATTTTATTGGATTTTTCTTGATGAAATGAATCAGAATCAGTTCAAATCTACCAGTTAATATTTTCTATTGAGCTAAAATTGATCTTTTAATTGCCGGATTGCGGCAAATACTTGCGCTTTAGAAGTGGTTGTTCTACCCAAAAACTTTTCAGCAGATGCTTTTAAACCTGGTTGTCCGGTTCTTAAAAAAGGGTTGGTCGCAAGCTCAATGGTTAAGGTACTGGGGACTGTGGCCTGGTGTTTTTCCCGCGCCAATTTGACTTGAAAATATCTTTCTTCCAGTGTTTTATTATCTGGTTCTACTGACAGGGCAAATTTGAGGTTACTCAAAGTATATTCATGGGCGCAGTAAATCTGTGTGTTAAGTGGTAACGCAGCCAGTTTTTCAAGTGAGTTAAGCATTTGTTCAGGCGTACCTTCGAATAATCGACCACATCCACCTGCAAATAAGGTATCACCACAAAATAAATGATTATTACCAAAATAACCGATATGACCTGCAGTATGGCCGGGTATATCGATAATATCTAATGATAGATTTAAACCTTCTACCTGTATGCGATCTCCTTGTTTGAGTGGGTGATCGATAAAAGGAATAGTTTCGTTGGCGGGGCCATAAACCGGGCAGTTAAATTGTTGTTTTAATTGTTTAACACCACCCACATGGTCACCATGATGATGAGTAATTAAGATAGCAGTTAGCTGTTGCCTGGTTTCTTTTAGTTCCCTGAGAACAGGTTTAGCATCACCTGGATCAACAATGGCACAGTTGTTACCCTGTGAAATTTTCCAGAAATAATTATCGGTGAATCCGTTAATTGCGGAAACTATTGTAGGCATAAGAATCCTTGATTTAGCTAGTTGAGATAGGTCCATGGAAAGAGTAGCATATACCCAGACCCATTGAAAATACGTGTTTTTAAACTACCTGAGTTCAGTATCGATATGAATGTAAAAGAAATGAATCAGACTGAAGTAATCAATGGTTTTACAAGTTGGCAGCAGTTGCCTAATGGTGCCAGGCTACGTCGTTGTATTGAAACTGAAATTCGTGATTCATTGGAAGAGTCTACAGGAGAGCGTCTATTAGCAGTAGGGCCTCTTGCACATGAACTGGATATGTCAGCCTTTAAAGGAGGACAGCGAATTAGATTAGATGCCAAAGAAGGAGATTTTGTTGATTTGGTCAGTGAAGCTGAAAACTTGCCAATAGAATCAAATAGTATCGATATATTGATTTTGCCATTGGTACTTGAATACAGTCAAAATCCTCACCAAATATTACGAGAGGCCCAAAGAGTTGTTGTTGAGGGTGGAAGTCTTTATATCATTGGCTTTAACCCTTTTAGTGCATGGGGACTACGAAGCTGGTGGGGAAACCTGAGACGACAGGATCACTGGAATGGGCAATTACTTGCTGGTTACCGTATTCAGGATTGGTTACAATTGTTGCAGTTTCAGGTGTTTTGCAAAAAAGGTGTTGGCCCGGTTTTACCCTTTGAAATTTCAAATAAAGAGCTATCTAATTGGCTGTATTCGTCCATGTATAAACAATCTTCTAACAGATTAGGAGGGTTACAGATGATATTAGCTACTAAAACTGTGCCTGCAATGACACCTATTCGATTAAAGTGGAAAAAATTTGCTGTGAAATCCTCTGCTGAGGTTAATGCCCGGCAGGGGGCAGCTAATCGCACAAAATAGGCAGCAATAGAAAGTTAAGTAGGTATTATAAGTAGGTATTAAATGTCAAAGATAGTAGAAATTTTTACTGATGGTGCCTGCAAAGGTAATCCGGGACCTGGTGGATGGGGGGCATTGTTAATTTTTAATGGTAAGGAAAAATCGCTCTATGGTGGTGATAAAGAAACTACCAATAATAGAATGGAATTAACTGCGGCCATTGAAGGTCTTGCTGCATTAAAACGCTCCTGCATGGTTGAGTTGACCACCGATTCGCAATATCTTCGCAAAGGTATTTTGGAATGGATGGAGAACTGGAAACGTAAGGGATGGAAAACTGCTGCAGGAAAGGCGGTTAAAAATGTAGATTTGTGGAAGCAATTAGATGATTTACAACAAAAACACCAAATACAGTGGAGCTGGGTAAGAGGCCATGCGGGACATCCTGGAAATGAAAGGGCAGATGAGTTAGCTAATTTGGGTGTCGAAAAATTTTTAAGTTAGAGTAAATTGATATGAGACAAATTGTATTAGATACGGAAACCACGGGTTTAGAACCTTCGCAGGGGCATAAAATTATTGAAATTGGTTGTGTAGAATTAAATAAACGTAAACCTACTGGCAATCATTTTCAACGATATCTTAATCCTGATAGAGCCATTGATGAGGCCGCAGTGGAAGTGCATGGTATTACTACCAAATTTTTGCAAAACAAACAACGTTTTCTTGATGTTGTTGATGAATTTATTGAATTTGTCAGGGGTGCAGAGCTCATTATTCATAATGCGGCTTTTGATATAGGATTTTTAAATCATGAACTGGCTCTGGCGAGCAAACTCAGTGGCCGAAAATTAGGCAAGATGTCAGATTATTGTAAGGTGCTTGATACCCTGGCTATTGCCAGAAAAAAACATCCTGGCCAAAAAAATAACCTGGACGCACTATGCCGTCGTTATGGTATTGATAATTCCAACCGCCAGTTACATGGCGCTTTATTAGATTCTGAAATTCTGGCTGAAGTCTACATCATCATGACGGGTGGTCAGGTTACTTTAGCTTTGAGTGGTGAGCAGAATCAGGAAGGTGGTGCCAACAAAGAAGAAATACGGCGTTTATCTCTGGCCGCTGGAACATTAAGAGTGATCCGGGCTAGTGATGAGGAAAATGCAGAACATGAAAAACGAATGGATGCCATAGATAAAGCCAGTGATGGAAGCGTTTGGCGCTCATTAGAATCATCTTCTACAAAACTACAGACTACAGAATGAGCGCTTTTAAGAGTTTTTTGGGGAGATGTCACTGTGGTGACATTCGTTTTCAGGTAGAACTAGAAGTTCCTGTTAAAGGTATCATCTGCAATTGTAGCATTTGCGATAAAACCGGATTTCTTCACGCGATAGTGCCTTCAAATCGCTTTAAATTATTAAAGGGAAAAAATCAATTAAGCAACTATCAGTTTAATACCGCAGTGGCCCAGCATTATTTCTGTAGCAAATGCGGTATCAAATCTTTTTACATCCCTCGCTCTAATCCTGATGGTTATAGTGTTAACTTACGTTGTGTTGATGACTTGGATTTAAAGCAGGTCGAATTCGAATCTTTTGATGGTGAGAACTGGGAAGTTTCAGGTGGAAAATTGAAACATTTATCCCAGTAGCTAGGTGCGAGTTACGAGTTACGAGCTACGAGCTACGAGCTACGAGTTACGAGTTACGAGAAAGAGATAAAATATAAAAAACTTGACTGCCTGCACAGAATTGATAGTTTTTCTCAACTCTCAACTCTCAACTCTCAACTCTCAACTCTCAACTCTCAACTCTCAACTTTCAACTCTCAACTCTCAACTCTCAACTCTCAACTCGCGACTCGCAACTCGCAACTAAATCAATGATGTCCTTTTTTAGCATCGGCTTCATCTGTAGTTACATGATGTTCAATCCAGTGATTCTCATACATTTTTTCTGTGGCGTCTGGAAGCACCATTTTTACCATCATAAAACCCACAATACTCATGATTATGGTATATGGCAGAGCCATTAATACCATACGCCCATAGGATAAGCGGATTAATGGTGCCACAGCAGAGGTTAACAAAAATAGAAAGGCAGCTTGTCCGTTGGGTGTTGCGACACTCGGAATATTGGTGCCTGTATTGATAGCTACAGCAAGCATATCAAATGTATCTCTGGTAATGGCTCCTTCCTGATAGGCTTTTAATACTTCCTGAATATAGACTGTTCCTACAAATACATTATCACTAATGGCAGAAAGTAATCCATTAGCAACAAAAAACAATGAAGCCTGGTCTTCTGGAGCAGCCTCTAATACCCAGTGAATGACAGGTGTGAATAACTGTTGATCGGAAATCACTGCGACTATGGCAAAAAATACCACTAATAATGAGGTAAAGGGTAGGGCTTCTTCGAATGCATGCCCGATACGAACCTCATCTATTATGCCATTGAAGGCGGTGCTTAAAACGATAACACTCAAACCAATAACGCCAACCTCAGCTAAATGTAACCCTAGAGCAATAATTAACCAGATAGCGACAATGCCTTGAACGATAAGAGCCATTTTCTGGCGTTTTGTACGTACACTATCTTCATGCTCCATAAATTCTTCCATAACCGCGCGAACACGAGTGGGTAATTTTTCGCCATATCCAAACCATCCGGTAAATTCAAGAAAAAGTGTCATCGCAAGACCTGTGACCAGTACAGGCATGGTAACGGGAGCCATTCTTAAAAAGAATTCTCCAAATTCCCAGCCAGCCTGGTTAGCAATAATCAAATTTTGTGGTTCACCAACCAATGTGGTTACACCGCCAAGTGCAGTACCAATAAGGGCATGCATCATCAAACTTCTTAAAAAGGCACGAAAACCTTCAAGATCTTCACGGTGATGATCATGAACATGTTCATCTTCACTATGATCATGTTCATGATCATGGAAACTCTTACCTGATGCCACCTTATGATAAACACCATAAAAGCCCACAGCTACAGCAATAATTACTGCGGTAACAGTTAAAGCATCAAGGAAAGCCGATAAGAAAGCACCGGTAATGGCAAAGGATAGCCCTAACAAGGGTTTTGAACGTATACCTAGTAAAATTCTTGAGAAAACCAACAGTAGTAGATCTTGCAAAAAATAAATGCCGGCTACCATAAACACTAATAACAGTAACACAGGAAGATTGATAACAATTTCATGCATCAATGTTGTTGGAGATGTCATTCCTATGGCTACAGCTTCAATGGCCAATAAACCCCCAGGTTGGAGCGGGTAGCATTTTAGAGCCATAGCAAGAGTGAAAATAAATTCAATGATTAATGCCCAACCAGAAACAACACCACCCATGTAATAAAATAAAACAGGATTAAGTAATAAGAAAAAAACTATAGTTTTTTTATACCAGTCTGGGGTATGACCAAGAAAATTATGGATAAAAGCTTTAGGAAATGATTCTGTCATCGTGGCTTCCTTTGGGAAATATTAAGTGTGGTAACTACATGAATTTTGAACAATTTGAGTATTATAGCAGAATTTAAGTAACTTCTTACCTTAAATTCTACAACGGTTATTCTTGTTTATGTTTATAAAATAACCAGTTAATTTTTCTTTTTTTGAAGTCAAACGGGAACAAATTAAATGAGGTTACTCAATTTTATAAATTATGTTATGCTGATCCGATGTGTTTATACTAATATTTGAGAGCATTTATGGTCGGTCATTTACGAGCTCAAACTCCTGCAGCTTTTGCAGAACAATACATTGTTGAATCTATCTGGAAAGGTCGTTTTGCGCCAGGCACTATTTTGCCCGCCGAGCGTGAATTATCCGAACTAATCGGGGTAACTCGAACAACTTTAAGAGAAGTCTTACAAAGATTAGCACGAGATGGTTGGTTGACGATTCGACATGGTGTACCCACCAAAGTCAATTACTATTGGGATAGTGCCGGTCTGAATATTCTGGATACTTTAGCCTGCCTGGATGATTCAGGCGAATTAGATTTGGTATGGCAATTATTAGATGCAAGAACCGCAATGGCTGGAATTTTTCTCCGTAAAGCCATGAAAAATGACCCGGAAAAAGTCATCGAATTACTCAAAATGGCACAAGATCTACCTGATGATGCTGTATCTTATATCAATTATGACTGGCAATTTTTACATGGAATTACCCGTGCCACAGGAAATGCAGTTTATACCTTGATTTTAAATGGTTTTAGAACTTTGTATAAACGTGTTGGTCGCTATTATTTTTCTAAACCTGAAGCAAGAAAGCTTGCAATAACATTTTATCAAGATATGGTTCCATTAGTTGAGAGTAATGATGTTGATGCAGCCTTAAGTGCTCTATATCTTTATTGTAAAGAAGGTGGGGAGTTCTATAAGTCTTTACGACAGGATATGCCATTATTGATGGATCTGGAAGACGTTGCTTAGTTAGATACGAGACACCAGATACGAGACACCAGATACAGGACACCAGATACGAGACACCAGATACGAGACACCAGATACGAGACACCAGATACAGGACACCAGATACAGGACACCAGATACAGGACACCAGATACGAGCTACGAGAAAGAGATAAAATATAAAAGACTTGGCTGCCTGCACAAAATTGATAGTTTTTCGCAACTCGCAACTCGCAACTCGCAACTCGCAACTAACCTTTATCCAGCTCTAAATTTATCTCTGGACAGGCTGCAATGACTTCCATCTCATTCTCTATCTCTTGCTCTATTCTTACATCAAAACCCCAAAGTCTATGTAGATGCTTAACCACTTCGTGTCTACTATCAGCCAGAGGGATACTCTGATGAGGCACGTAGGTTAGAGTGAGAGAACGATCTCCTTTTAGATCTACATTAGTTACCTGAATATTAGGTTCATTTAAGCTCAGATTATATTGATTAGATAACTTTTCGCGTATAGCTTTATAACCCTGTTCTTCATGGATCGCTGATATAGATAAAGTATCTACTTCAGAATCATCCAAAACCGAAAAAAACCTGAACTTTCTAATCAGGTTGGGAGAGAGATATTGAGCTATAAAACTTTCATCCTTAAAATTTCTCATGGCGAAATCAAGTGTTTTTTTCCAATCAGAACCGGCAATATCTGGAAACCACTGTTTGTCTTCTTCGGTAGGTTCCTGACAAATTCTCTTGATGTCCATCATCATGTTATAACCTAAAGCATAGGGATTAATTCCACTATAATAGGGGCTGTCAAAATCTGGCTGCAACACTACATTGGTATGGCTGGTTAGAAATTCCAATATAAAACCGTCGTTAATCAATCCTTTATCAAATAAATCATTGACGAGAGTGTAGTGCCAAAAACAAGCCCAACCTTCATTCATTACCTGGGTTTGTTTTTGAGGATAAAAATATTGAGCAATTTTTCTAACAATTCTGACAATTTCACGTTGCCAGGGTTTTAGTAAAGGTGCATTTTTTTCAATGAAATAAAGAATATTTTCCTGGGGTTCCTGTGGAAATTTGCTTTCATTGATTTTGGTTCTTTTTTTCAATAGCTCTTCGGGAATTGTACGCCAAAGTTCATTCACTGAACTTTGTTGATGTTCCGCTCTTTCCTTTTGCAACTGTTTTTCATCGCGCCAGGAAAGAACCGGTCGTTTATATCTATCAACGCCGTAGTTCATGAGTGAATGGCAAGAATCGAGAATTTGCTCTACTTCATCAATACCATGTTTTTCTTCACAATCATTAACGAATTTTTTAGCAAAAACCAGATAATCAATAATTGCTTCGGCATCTGACCAGGTTTTGAAAAGATAATTGCCTTTAAAAAAGGAGTTATGTCCAAAACAGGCATGAGCCATTACTAATATTTGCATCATCATGGAATTTTCTTCCATAAGATAAGCAATGCAGGGATTAGAGTTAATAACAATTTCGTAAGCCAGGCCCATTTGGCCACGCTTATATTGCTGTTCATCATGGATAAATCTTTTTCCAAACGACCAATGACTATAACCAATAGGCATACCGATGCTGGCATAGGCATCAAGCATTTGTTCGGCAGAAATAATTTCTAATTGATGTGGGTAGGTATCCAGTTTATAGGTTTTTGCAATCTTTTCAATTTCAAGAAAGTATTCATCAATCAGTTTTAAACTCCATTCGGCTGAAGTGGTTAATGGAGATTGTTTTTTAGGCATTTTTTTCTCCAGCGACAGATTGTTTTTTGAAAAGTTCTCTAAATATTGGATAGATGTCAGCAGCGTCTTTGATGTGTTGCATGGCGAAATTATTATGAGAAAGCAGGCTTGTATAGGTATTCCATAAGCTTTGATGTTCTCTTTGAGTAATTTCTATATAGGCATAATAACGAACCATAGGTAGAAGAGAACCATCAAGTAGTTTGTGACATTCAGGAGAATCATCTTGCCAGTTGTCGCCGTCAGAAGCCTGTGCTGCATAGATATTCCACTGAGAAGATGGATATCTTTCTTTAATAATCTCATTCATCAAATTTAATGCGCTTGAAACAATGGTTCCCCCGGTTTCTCTTGAATAAAAAAATTCCTGCTCATCAACTTCCTTTGCCTGAGTATGGTGGCGAATAAAAACCAATTCGACATTTTCATAATTTTTACTAAGAAAAAGATAGAGTAATAAATAAAACCGCTTGGCGATATCTTTAGTTGCCTGATCCATAGATCCTGAGACATCCATCAGGCAAAACATGACAGCCTGGGTTGTAGGAATTGGCTGTTGTGTATAGTTATTAAATCGTAGATCAAAGGTGTCAATAAAAGGGATTCTTTTAATTCTGGCTTTTAAGGTTTCTATATCAAGCAGCAACTTCTTTTCTTCATTACTATCTGTTTTGAAATCAGCGCTATCAGGATCCTGTAGAACTTCCAGGCATTGTTCTAGTTTTTTCAATTCTTTTTTAAGAGGTCCAGAGGTAGCCAGGCGTCTGGCATAAGCCCCTTTTAAAGAACGGATAATGTTAATTTGTGATGGATTACCCTCGCTGGTATGTCCCGCCCTAACCGTTTTATATTCAACGATTTTCTTAAGTTGATTTCGTTGGAGTCGTGGTAGCTCCAGGCCTTCAAATAAAAGTTCGAGGTATTCATCTTGAGATATTTGAAAGGCAAAGTCATCTTCTCCTTCGCCATCTTTTGAAGCTTTTCCCCCTTTACCTTTGCCTTGTCCGGATAGAGGCCGTTTGATTTTGTCTCCTGTTGTAAATTCCTTATTACCTGGATGAACTCTGTCCCTTATACCTCCTTCACCCTGATGAAAAGTAGGTTCTTTTATATCTTTAGAAGGAATCGATATATTCTCTCCCTGATCAAGATCTTTTATACTACGTTCACCTATTTGTCTGGTAATGGCCCGTTTTATTTGCGCTCGCTGTCGACGTATAAAACGCTGGCGATTTACAGTGCTTTTATTTTTATTGTTACGTCGATCAATTAGTTGCATACACAGCCTCAAATGACAGAGATATTTGCTTGATCCGTTTAAACATGAGGTGAAAAATTAACTTGATTTCCTTACTCGCAAATACCATTCAGAAAGCAGTCTTACCTGCTTTTCTGTGTAACCTTTTTCTACCATTCTTTGAACAAAACTTTCGTGTTTATCCTGATCTTGTGAGGACGATTTTGCACTAAATGAAATTACCGGTAATAGATCTTCAGTATTTGAGAACATTTTCTTTTCTATAACCGATCTCAATTTTTGATAACTAGTCCATTTTGGGGTCTCACCACCAAGGCTGGCGCGTGATCTCAGGACAAAATTGACCACTTCATTACGAAAATCTTTAGGGTTGCTTATACCGGCAGGTTTCTCAATTTTTTCCAGTTCCTCATTTAAGGATGAGCGATCAAATCTTTCCCCCGTTTCAGGATCTCTAAACTCCTGATCCTGGATCCAATAATCTGCATAGGTAACATAACGCTCAAAGATGTTCTGACCATATTCAGAATAGGATTCAAGATAAGCAGTTTGAATTTCTTTGCCAATGAACTCAATGTATTTAGGTACAAGATAACCCTTGATGTATTCCAGATATTTTTCATGAATTTCTGAAGGAAATTGCTCTTGTTCTAAGCGGCGCTCTAACACATATAATAAATGAACGGGATTGGCGGCTATTTCATGGGTATCAAAATTGAAAACACTTGATAAAACTTTGAAAGCAAATCTTGTAGATAAACCCTTCATGCCTTCATCAACTCCTGCATACTCCCTGTATTCCTGGTAACTTTTAGCTTTGGGATCAGTATCTTTAAGATTTTCGCCATCATAAATTCTCATTTTGGAGAAGATACTTGAATTTTCTGGCGTCTCTAAGCGTGACAGAACAGCAAATTGAGCCATCATTTTCAAGGTGCCAGGTGCACAGGGTGAAGATTTTAAAGAACTATTTTCAAGCAGTTTTTTATAAATGAGTTTTTCTTCAGTAACTCTGAGACAATAGGGCACCTTAACGATAAATACACGATCCAAAAAGGCCTCGTTATTACGGTTGTTACGGAAAGTTAACCACTCTGATTCATTCGAGTGGGCCAGAACCACGCCCTGGAAAGGCAATGCTGATAATCCTTCGGTACTATTAAAATTGCCTTCCTGAGTGGCAGTTAGTAGCGGGTGCAGTACCTTAATTGGCGCTTTGAACATTTCGACAAATTCCATAAGCCCTTGATTTGCGCGACACAGAGCCCCTGAAAAACTATAGGCATCAGGATCATTTTGAGAAAATTGATCTAACATTCTGATATCAACCTTACCTACCAGGCAGGAAATATCCTGATTATTCTCATCCCCTGGTTCAGTTTTGGCGATGGCAATCTGGTTTAAGATAGATGGGTAGAGCTTGACCACTTTAAATTTTGAAATATCTCCACCAAATTCTTTAAGTCGTTTAGCAGCCCAGGGAGACATAATTGAATTAAGGTAGCGGGTAGGAATACCATAGTCTTCTTTAAGAATAGGACCATCTTCATCAACATTGAATAAACCTAGTGGCGATTCGAATACGGGGGAATCCTTAATAGCATAAATAGGACACGACTCCATAATTTGCTTTAATCTTTCGGCCAGTGATGATTTTCCTCCACCTACAGGGCCGAGCAAATAGAGAATTTGTTTCCTTTCTTCCAAGCCCTGTGCTGCATGTTTAAAGTAAGATACGACATTTTGAATAGCTTCTTCCATGCCAAAAAAGTCGTGAAAGGCAGGATACTGATAAATAATCTTGTTAGAAAAAATACGGCTCAGCCTCGGATCTTTAGAAGTAACAATTTCTTTAGGTTCGCCGATGGCCTGGAGCATCCGTTCAGAGGCTGAAGCATAAAAACCAGGGTCATCTTTGGCCAGATCCAGGTATTTCTGGAGACTGTACTCTTCTTGCTGGTGTTGGTCGTATCTTTGTTGATATTGACTGAATATAGTCATCTGGCCACCTCGTATCGTTTAACTGTTAAAAGGCCTAATTTTGAATTATCTTTAAAAACTTGTGTTAATGGACAATTTATAAACTGGATTCCTATTGTTGGATGAAATTCAATCTGTTTTTTACATTTTTACTGATGTTTATGTTGATAGGTTGTTGTTTATAAATATAAGTTTAGACGTCTTTTCTAAAAAAAGGATGATATTTTGGGTGCTTTTGTAACAAATTCTTTTAAAAAGACCAGATTATTGATAATCAACTGGTCGGTGGACTTGCCTTTTTACCATTGAAGCGAGTAGGATTGACTAATTCCAAAAAAAGAATTAAATATATTTGGGTATAAACTTGTCAAATTCGTAGTCTTGTCTATGTTAATTATTAGAGTAGTACTCAACAGATTTCAGCGAAATAACAATAAACCTCATATTTGAGTTGGGAGAAATGCATGAATAAGTTCGTCATCGGTTTATCCTTTGCAGGATTTTTGGGTTTAACGGCCTGTGGAGGAGATAATTCTGCAGAACCGTTAATTCCAGATGGTACGGCCGGTTCTGGTGGTGGTGGCAGTACAGCCTTAACCAAACCGATTTTTGCACCAGGTGCTGGGGAACTACCTGTCCCTAACGATCTGTTGTTTGGTGGAACCACCGATCTAACCATCAATATACCTGTTGCTAACCCAGCAGATTTTTCTAATCCACAAGTTGCTCTTAATGGCCTTGACGGTTGGTCAGCCATTGCTCCATTTGCTATTAGTTTCAGGAATGATGGTAATGCGACAGGCGGAACTACAGATTTAAACCCTGCTACAGTTGCTATGGGCAGTAGCGTTAGACTATTTGAAACCAATGTATTTCGTCCTGAAGTTCTTCCTGGTGTTATTGCACCAACTGGACCTGTTACCAGCGTTGCCAGAGAATTAACACCTGGTGTTGATTATGTGGCTCAGATGACGGCTCCCCTAACGGTTGCGGTTATTCCTCTTCGGCCTTTTACACCTCAGGCTAGTTATATGGTAGTGGTAACTAATGGAATTGCTGATACCAATGGTAATACTCTTATTGCTGATGGTCAGTATGCCATTGCTAAAACTGCCAATCCACTTACCGGTACGGTTGCTGCTCTGGAGCCCGTAAGACAACTGGTTAATGCTATGGAAAATGCAGCCACAGCTTTTGACAGCAGTTTAGCTAAAGAAGACATTATTTTGAGTTATCAGTTTACCGTGCAGTCAGTAGGTACGGTAATGGATACCGCAAAGCTTGTTTATATCGACTTGCCTTTTTCTCTAGGTGCCATAACACCTTCTAGTTTCAGTAGCCTTTTTACCACAACAATGCCATTTACCAACATTGGTGCTGCAGATCTTTATAAAGGTCAGGTATCTATCCCTTATTTGTTAACGGCTCCCAGTGCTGAAAATCCTTTAGCCCCGATTAATAGTTTTTGGACTACTGCTGAATTTGTGCCAACGCCTACCGGTGAATTTATACCTAATCCTGGTGGAGCCTTTGGAAACCTGACTTATGCGAATAAATTACCACAAAGAACTGGTATAGAGACGATTCCTCTATTGGTATCCATGCCAAGAGCTGCTTTAGGCTGTGATAAGCCTGCAACAGGATATCCTGTAATGATGTTCCAACACGGCATTACTTCAAATAGAACCGCAATGTTAGGTATCGCTGATACTATGGCGGCCCCTCCACTATGTACAGCGGTAGTTTCTGGAGATATGCCACTACATGGTATTGATGCAAATAACGCTGTTCATTTGGGTCTTCAGGCTGCATCTGGCGGTGCTTTGGGTCTTTTTGAAGGATATGATTTAGCTGGCATTCATGAAAGAACCTTTGGTGTTGATTTCGCAAGCAATACCACTGGCGCTCCAGGCTCTGATGATATCCCTGATTCTTCAGGCGCACACTTTATTAATTTAACCAACTTACTGGTAAGCCGCGATAACTCAAGAGAAGCCATATTTAACCTATTAGCCATTGAGAAAGCTGTTCCATTTATGGATGTTGATGGTGATGGCATCCCTGATTTTGATGCTTCACAAATTTCGTATATGGGGCATTCTCTGGGCGGGATTGTGGGTTCAAGCTTTGTCGCTTATTCTGATTTGATTAAATCCTCTGTTTTGGCTAACCCAGGTAGCGGCCTGATTGGTCTGTTGAATGGTTCTTTAGCATTTGGTCCTGTGATCCGAGGTGGTTTAGCCTCCGTTGGTGTGGTTGAGGGTACAGCAGAATTTGCAGGCTTTATGTTTGCAGCCCAAACAGTGGTTGATAGTGGAGATCCTGCCAATACTGCAGCTCGTGCATTGACAAATGATGTACCTACACTGGTACTCCAGGTTCTCAATGATGCAGTAGTGCCTAATAATGTTGCAACGGCACCTTTGTCTGGTACAGAGCCTTTAGCCAGACTGCTTGAAACTAATCAGGTCTTTGCAGAAATGATGGGCGAGCAAGTGGTAGGTTCTCGTCTGTTTAGTAAACTGAATGCAGGTACTCACTCAACGGTATTAACTCCAGATGATGGTCAGGGTAATCCTATTGGATTACTTAATGTCACTATTGAAATGCAAACCCAGATAGCAACCTTTATTGGTTCTGGTGGGCAGGCCATTGTGGTGAGTGATCCAACCTTGCTTGATCAGTAATTTGTTCATTACATGCTCAAGTAATCAATAAGATTACTTGACCAGTAAGGCAAGACCCGTTCTAATAAGGCCCCTGTTGTAATGACAGGGGCTTTTTTATTACATGCCAGCTATATTTGAATGCTTTTATTTTGGATTATAGTGGTTGGTTAATTTGTATTTTGGAGATTTGATTTGGATTTTTTGATTGAACTGGGCTTATTTGTATCTAAAGCCGCGATTATTGTAACGGCTTTTATTGTTATTATTGGAGCCATTGTCTCAACTGTACATCGCCATAAACCTTCAGAAGAAGGGCATATTGTGGTGACGGATATTTCTACCAAGTTTAAAGAGTTGCATGAAGGGATGCTGGAAGAAGTTATGGATGAAAAGGATTTCAAGAACTATAAAAAATCCTCTAAAAAAGAACAGAAACAAGCTGACAAAGCGAAACAGAAAGCTCAAAAAAAATCTAAAAACGATTCAAACCCATCCGCTAGCCCAGAACAGAATGAAAATATTGATAAATCCTCTGAAGAAACGGTTTCGCGTACCTTTGTTATTGACTTTGATGGTGGCGAGAATGCTGAAGAAGTGGAATGTTTACGTGAAGAAATCAGTGCGATCTTAACCATAGCCACAGAAAAAGACGAAGTTTTATTGCGATTAGAAAGCCCTGGTGGAGTGGTTCATGGTTATGGACATGCTGCCAGTCAATTACAGCGTCTAACCGATAAAAAAGTTAAGTTGATAGCTTCTATAGATGAGGTGGCAGCCAGTGGGGGTTATATGATGGCCTGTGTCGCTGATGAAATTATCTCTGCACCCTTTGCAATTGTGGGTTCTATTGGTGTGATTGCAGAATTACCCAATTTTAACCGCCTGCTGAAAAAATTTGATGTAGATATTGAGCAACATACTGCAGGTGAATTTAAAAGAACCTTGACTATATTAGGTCAAAATACCGATAAAGGACGAGAAAAATTTAAGGAAGAACTTGATGAAGCACATGATTTGTTCAAACAGTGGGTGTCAACACATAGAGAACAACTTGAAATAGACAAAGTTGCAACTGGTGAACATTGGTTTGGTCAACAGGCACTAGATTTGAAGTTAGTTGATAAACTCGGCACAAGTGATGATTACTTAATGGCTAAAGCTGCTGATGGACATGTATTTGAAGTGAAATTTGAGCTACCAAAACAACTCTCCTCACGCTTAAGTCGGATCCTTCAGGGAGCAGTTGAAGGTGTGATTTTTTCTGGATTGAAGCAGTTAAGACGTAGTAGATTTAGTAAAAGGTTATAAACTGAACTTTTTGACTGGATGAATTGTAAAACAGGCTGGTAGAGAGAAAAAACAGGATTATTTATGAATAAACGGTTCCTTCTATTATTGGTGTTTGTCATTCTCCTGGTAACTGATCACGAGTCATACACTTTAGCTTCTCAGCCAGCTCCAAACTTACCTGTTTCCAATTTACCCCTGCCTGTTAGCAACAATGCAGTTGCTAGTCTGGAAATAAAAGATGAGCAATGGATAGCCAGCTTTAATGGTTTGGGTTCGGCTAAAGATTGGAAGTCTGTCACTAACTCAGCTTTCCTGTGGCATTCAAAAACGAATCAATGGCTACAACTACCTGATGTACCTGGAAAAAAGGGCAGATTAGCTTCAACTGCAGTCACAATGAAACAAACCATGTGGATCATCGGTGGTTATACCGTTGCAGAAGATGGAGAAGAAGTCTCAACGCCTGACATTTACAGTATCGCGCCACCCTGGAAATCATTTCAACATGAAGCGAAAATGCCCACACCCGTTGATGATACGGTAGCTCTTGTCTCACAGCAGCAATTTCTTATTTTAGTCAGTGGTTGGTTTGATAAGGGAAATGTCGACAAGATCCAGATTTATGACAACCATAAGAAGCTGTGGAAATCAGAACTCACTTTTCCCGGGGTGCCTGTTTTTGGTCATACTGGCGCCCTGATAGATAATAAAATATTGATTGTTGATGGTGTCGGTGTGGTTGGTGAAAAAGCAGGAAAAAGGCAATTTGCCGCTATCAATCAGACTTGGCTAGGCGAATTTAAAGATAAAAAGCTATCAAATATAACCTGGAAAAAACTCCCTCCTCACCCCGGTAAAGCAAGATATCGCATGGGCTCTCTGGTTGATAAGAAAAGGGGATTGATTATTTTTGTGGGTGGCAGTGACAACCCTTATAACTATAATGGTATTGGTTATAATGACGAACCCAGTAAACCAGTAGCAGAACTTTTGATTTTTGATGTCAAACAAAGCTGTTGGCTCAACACTTCAAGTAAAGGTGTCAATGTTATGGATCTAAGAGGTGTGATAGCAGTGGGAAATAGAATTTTGGCGATAGGTGGGATGAATGCTCAACAAAAGGTCCTTAAACAAGTTTCTGAATTTGATTTAGATTCTGTTGAAGTGGGTGAATGTATTCATTAACCAAAAAGTAAAGCTTCTTAAAGAGACTTTCTCTTTCTGGTACAAATCTGTAACATAGATGCGAGATGCGAGATGCGAGATGCGAGAAAGGGCTTACTCACTTGAATTAATTTAAAGACTAAAAAGGAATTAATATATGTTGTATGAAAACATGGATGTTTGGAAAAGAAGTCGGTTATTGTCAATTGCAGTTTATCGAGATCTTAGAAATCTCAAAGATTTTGGTTTCAAAGATCAAATAACCAGATCTGTTTTATCGGTTCCAAGTAATATTGCAGAGGGTTTTGAAAGAAAATCTACGAATGAAAAAGTTCGTTTTTTAGATTTTTCCAAAGGTTCACTTGGTGAATTTAAGACTAAAACCGATATTGGAGTAGAAATAGGGTATATAAACAAAGATATAGGATATCATTGGATGGATGAGGCAGAGCAACTATCTAAAATGATTGCAGCACTAATGAATACATTGAAAAAATATTAAAAACTCGTAACTCGTAACTCGTAACTCGTAACTCGTAACTCGTAACTCGTAACTCGTAACTCGTAACTCGTAACTCGAACCTCGTACCTGACAACAATAACAATAAACAGCGGAGCTTCCATTGGAATCATTAAACAAATTATTAGAACTGCTTGATAGCTATATGGGAGCAGCAGCTTATTTTCCTGTCATGTTGCTGGGTGTTGGCTTCTTTTTCACAATTTATCTGGGCCTGCCACAAATACGCTATTTTAGACATGCGTTAAAAGTTGTTCGAGGTGCTTTTGATAAAAAAGACGACCCTGGCGATACCACCCACTTTCAAGCTCTAACCACAGCCTTGTCAGGTACTGTTGGTACAGGAAACATTGCGGGTGTGGGTCTGGCTGTTGCTGTAGGTGGGCCTGCAGCTTTATTCTGGATGTGGGCTACTGCTTTCCTGGGCATGACAACCAAGTTTGTTGAAGTCACCCTGTCTCATAAATATCGTATTAAATCTGATGATGGCACTATTGCTGGTGGTCCAATGTTTTTCATGGAAAGAAAACTTAACATGAAGTGGTTGGCGGTACTCTTTGCTATCGGTATTCTGGTCACATCATTTGGTTCAGGAAGCATGCCACAGATCAATAGTATTGCTTCTGGGCTATATACTACTTTCGGCATTGATAAAATTATTACAGGAGCCGTTTTATCCATATTATTGGCGATGGTGATTGTTGGCGGGATTAAGCGAATAGCCAAAATCACAGAAAAAATAGTGCCTTTTATGGCTGCTATTTATGTGTTAGGTGCTTTAGCCGTTATCGTTGCCAATTATGACAATATCATTCCTTCCTTTGTAAGCGTATTCTCTGACTTATTTACCGGTTCTGCAGCAACAGGTGGTTTCTTAGGTGCCAGTATTGCCATGGCCTGGAGTAAAGGCGTTGGAAGAGGTTTATTTTCTAACGAAGCGGGGCAGGGTTCAGCACCTATTGCTCACGCCTCTGCCAAAGCTGACGAACCTGTATCAGAAGGTATGGTTTCCATTTTAGAGCCTTTTATTGACACCATTGTTATTTGTACGCTTACAGGACTGGTTATTTTATCATCAGGCGTTTGGACAAAAAAATATCAGAATGATTTTCAAAACTCTGATATGAAATATATAGCATCAACCTATTCAGAGTCTGATCAACAAAACAGATTAGAATTATACAAATTTATTAATAAACAAGATTCAGAAGTAAAGCCTTTCAATGGTATTTTGAGTATTAAAAATGGTGTGGCGGTTAATGACGGCTATACTCTGATAAGTTCACGTTCAATTGCAGAAGATGTTACCTACTGGCGTGAAGAAGTACTTTTTAATGGTGAGTTAAATGTGACTGATGGAAGTTTGACTAATGATCTTATTCAGGTCAAAGGTAAATCCCTGTTGCATTCAGTGCCCTTAACCAGTAAAGCCTTTAGTGAAAGCTTTTTAGGGGTGTGGGGAGAGTATATAGTTTCTATTGGTTTGCTGTTATTTGCTTTTTCAACAGCGATTGCCTGGTCTTATTATGGTGATAGAGCCGTTATTTATCTCGTTGGTAGTAAGGGAATAACACCTTATAGAATATTATATATTGCTGGCTTTTTTGTCGCCTCTTTTGCCGATACAACCCTTATTTGGAATATTGCAGCGATTTCTGTTTTTATGAGTACTGCACCAAACCTACTGGGTATCATGTTGTTACGCAAAGATATGAAACATACAGTGGGAGAGTACTGGGAGAAATTCCATAAAGAACATCCTACCGAGAAAGCTGTAGAGTAGAAGTTAAGAACCATCAAAAGGGTTCAGATTTAAGAGCCTTTAAAAAATACCCCTTTATTCGGGGTATTTTTTTAAATATTTTAACCTGGTCGGAGCAGTGTGTTATTCTGTAAGAATAGCTTAATCTTGTAATAGAAAAATTTGTAATAGAAAATGATTTCTGGAGGTTTTTTGTGAGTGATTATATAGCACCTGTTAACGATATGCTGTTTGCGGTTCATGATGTATTCAACGTGGTTGAAAAACTACAACAGCTCAAACACCCCCTCGATCTGGATGAAGAGCTTATTAACGCTATTCTGGAAGAGGCGGGAAGATTTTGCTCCCAGGTATGGGCACCTATTAATCGAAGTGGTGATGAACAAGGCTGCACCATAGAAGATGGAAAAGTATCTACACCAGACGGCTTTAAACAAGCTTATCAGCAGTTTGTAGAAAGTGGTTGGGCATCATTTTCAGCCTCTGATCGTTACGGCGGTCAGGGTATGCCCAAATCTTTACATGTGCTATTAGATGAAATGCTCTATTCCAGCAACACCTCCCTTTGCTTATATACCTCTCTAACAACGGGTGCCATTCATGCCATTATGACTCATGCATCAGATGAGCTTAAAGACATCTGGTTACCGCCTATGGTAGAAGGTCGTTGGGCGGGTGCTATGTGTTTAACCGAAGCTCATGCAGGGACAGATCTGGCGTTGATTAAAACCAAAGCAGAACCTACAGATCAAGGTGATTATTTGCTCAGTGGCACCAAAATTTTCATTACAGGTGGTGAACATGATCTGACTGAAAACATTGTTCATCTGGTACTTGCCAGACTACCCGATGCACCCGCTGGTGTTAAAGGTATTAGCTTATTTGTGGTACCCAAATTTACGCTGGATGAAAACGGAAATCCTACACAGGCTAATGGTGTTAGCTGCGGCTCTATTGAACACAAAATGGGCATTAAAGGCTCATCCACCTGCGTCATAAATTTTGATGATGCCAGAGGTTATCTGGTGGGTGAAGCACATCATGGTCTTCGTTATATGTTCTCAATGATGAACAATGAACGTTTATCTATAGGTATTCAGGGAATTGGCCTAACTTCAAGATCTCTACAAACAGCGACAGCTTATGCCAAAGACCGTCTACAAAGCCGTGGCCCTCTGATTAAAACTCCCGGCCCAAGCCCTATTGTTGAACATCCAGATGTTCGCAGAATGTTATTGTGGATGCGTTCTCATCTTGAAGCTGCGCGTTTATCGACGGTGTGGTTAGGATTGGAAGTGGATAAAAGTTGTTACCATCAAGACCAACAAGAAAGAGCGAAGGCCGATAAACTTGTGGCCTTTATTACACCTGTTGCCAAAGCTTTTTATACCGATTTTGGATTTAATGCCTGTAATATGGGAGTCCAGGTTCTGGGCGGGCATGGTTATATTCGAGAATGGGGACAAGAGCAACATGTTAGAGATGCACGTATCGCCCAAATCTATGAAGGAACTAATGGCATTCAGGCAATGGATTTAATTGGACGTAAATTATTATCCGATCAAGGGGAAGGGTATCAATTATTTAAAGCCTGTTTAACTGATGCTGTGTCAAATTTGCAAGGCTATGATGATCTCAAAACATCCATGCAAACAGCCCTAAATGAACTTGACGAGGTGACTGAGTGGATCCTGGCAAACTCCCACGGAAGACCAGCCTTACCAGGCTCCATAGCAACTGATTACTTGCAGCTTACGGGATTATGTTGGTTCGCAGGGATGTGGGCAATGGCATTAACTGGTTGTAAAGAGTCTAGATTTTTAGACCCATCCCAGAAACAGGAAAAAGAGATCCTGGCGCGATTCTTCTGCCAGAAAGTCCTGGTACAACACCTAAGCCTCAAAGCCAGCATCTTACAAGGCGAAGATGTTTTGATGGAATTAACTGCAGAGCAGGTTTAGGGATAGTTGCGAGCTTCGAGCTTCGAGTTGCGAGAAAAAACAACAGGGTGAGTGCTGCCTACCGTATCTTCCTCGCAACTCGCAACTCGAGGCTCGTAACTGCTTTTCCTCCTCGCACCTGTTTTTCAATTATGCTAATATCCGCGCCGTACTAGAAAGGAAACCGCACCGCCCTTAGCTCAGCTGGATAGAGCGTCCCCCTCCTAAGGGGAAGGTCTCAGGTTCGAATCCTGAAGGGCGGGCCAAATTTAGAAAAGACAGTAACGATCGAGATACGAGATACGAGATACGAGATACGAGATACGAGATACGAGATACGAGATACGAGATACGAGATACGAGATACGAGATACGAGATACGAGATACGAGATACGAGAAAAGAAAAAGAGCTAGATACGAGCGGGCGAGAAGCGAGAATAAGGTCGCATCAAACGGGGCTAAGAACGAGTTAAGAGAAAAAAACAGCATCAAGACGATAAAGGAAAGATTCGGATCTGTTAGTTCATTTAACCGAACAATTAAATAAGTTGAGTAGAAATGGAAAATAAAAGGATATTGATTACAGGCGGAGCAGGTTTTATCGGCTCAGCCTTAATTCGTGAAATTATTAATAATACCAACCACAGAGTATTAAATTTCGACAAGTTAACCTATGCCGGAAATCTTGAGTCACTAGCTCCTGTTTCAGATAACGAGCGTTATAACTTTGTACAGGGGGATATTGCCAATCAAACTGATGTCCATGCGGCGATCACCGAGTTCAAGCCTGATATTGTAATGAATCTTGCTGCTGAATCTCATGTTGACCGCTCAATTGATGGCCCGGCTGAATTTATCCAGACCAACATAGTTGGAACTTTTATTTTACTTAATGAATGCAAAAACTATTGGGAAAATCTGGAGCAGAAGTCAAAATCAACATTTCGATTCCACCACATTTCTACAGATGAAGTATTTGGTAGCCTGGGTGAAAATGATTTGTTTGTAGAAACAACACCTTACCAGCCAAATTCACCCTATTCATCTTCAAAGGCATCATCCGATCATCTTGTGAGAGCCTGGCATAAAACCTACGGTTTACCCACAATACAGACCAATTGCTCCAATAACTATGGACCCTATCACTTCCCTGAAAAACTGGTGCCGTTGATTATACTCAATGCATTGGATGGTAAACCCCTACCAGTGTACGGTGACGGTTCACAAATAAGAGACTGGCTCTATGTCGAAGATCATGCCAGAGCTTTGCTTAAAGTGGTGCTAGAAGGTAGAATCGGTGAGACATACAATATAGGTGGACATAACGAAAAGAAAAATATCGAGGTTGTTAAAACAATTTGTGATTTGCTTGATGAGTTAAAGCCTGTAAATGCTCCTAACATCACAAAACTTAATATTTCAAAATACTCAGAATTAATCACCTATGTTACAGATCGACCAGGCCATGATACACGCTACGCGATAGATGCCAGTAAAATCCAGAGAGAATTAGGCTGGAAGCCCGAAGAAACTTTCGAGTCAGGACTTCGTAAAACCGTCGAATGGTATTTGAAAAATTTAAAATGGTGCGAGGTAGTTACTAAAAATAAGCAAGCCAGGGAGCGAAGAGGGAATTAATAGAAGCCTTTAAAAAGATGGTTTAACAAGGTGAAAATGCACAGATGACTGAACAAATACTAAACAAAATAAAGACTCTGGCTAAGAAAGATCCTGATATCGAAGTTATCTGGTTATATGGCTCCAGAGCAAGAAAAACAGCAAACAAGAACAGTGACTATGATCTCGCTGTTGCCTTTAAATCCTTTATTGATGAACCATTAGACAAACGGCTAAGGCCAGAATTATTGGCCATAGACTGGCAACAGAAATTAAACAAAAAAATATCTATTATTGATATTAACCAGGCACCTATAGCGTTAGTATATACGGTTATAGTTGATGATTTTCCTGTGTATGTAGCCAATGCGATGAGGAAGTTACAAGAAGAAAGCAGAATCATGTCCATGTGGGAGCTTGATTATGAGTATAGCCGAAAAAAATACGCTTAAAATCTATACTGAAAATAAGCTACAAAAGATTGCTGAAATTGAAGATGATTTGAAAGACTTAACGCAAATATTGAATAGCCGTTCTCTAACAAGACACGAATATCACTCAGCAGAAAGATTGTTACAGGTTTTGGTTGAATCATGCATTGGTTTAAGTAAACAATGGATAAAATTGTTAGAAAAAACTGTACCAACCGATGCATACCAGGCAATTAATATACTTAAAAGTAATGGTTATATATCTGATGAAGAAGAGCTAAACTGGAGAAAAATAATAGGTCTTCGTAATGCACTTGTTCATGATTACTTAAATATTGAACCAGAAATAATAAAAAAAATTATTAATGATAAATTCTATACTGCATTAATCGATTTTGCTAAAAAGGCAACAAATAACATTTGTAAGCTAGCTGTATAAACAAATGCAGAGAAAAATAAAGGTGAGCATGAAACTAGAATAAGAAAAAAATCATACAAATTGCACCAAAATCACTTAATACATGTAATAATGTTAACAATGACTTAATAATTATGTAACAATATTAATAATTGCATTAAGAAAAAAATTGCAAATAATGACTGTATATTGATGAAATAACTTTAAAGGATCTTGTTTGTCGGTTTGCTATCCTGAACCTGTCGAAAGAACAGATATAAAGATAAGTAAATTAAAAAACAAATGGACCAAGAGCTCTATAAAATGACATATAAAACAAAAGGGATTGTTCTTGCAGGTGGATCGGGCACAAGACTCCACCCATTAACTATTGCAGTAAGCAAGCAACTCATGCCCCTGTACGATAAACCTATGATTTATTACCCCATCAGTAACCTCATGATGGCCGGTATCAATGAAATTTTAATTATTTCTACCCCACACGACATCCCCCAATATCAAAGGTTATTAGGTGATGGCAGCCAATGGGGAGTTAAATTCACTTATAAAATCCAACCAAGCCCAGATGGATTGGCTCAAGCCTTTATCTTAGGAGAAGAATTCATCGGTGACGATCATGTTTGTCTGATTTTAGGTGATAATGTGTATCACGGGCATGGCCTGAACGAAACATTAAAACATGCAAAAGAAAGAGAAGATGGAGCAACTGTATTTGGCTACTGGGTGAACGATCCACAAAGATATGGAGTGGCAGAATTCGATGAAGCAGGAAAAGTCATCGATCTAGAAGAAAAACCCATCAATCCAAAATCTAATTATGCAGTAACAGGCTTATATTTTTATGATAACCAGGTAGTAGAAATAGCCAAAGCCCTATCACCTTCTCCTCGTGGAGAATTGGAAATCACCGACTTAAATAAGGTTTACTTAGAACAAGGGCAACTTCATCTGGAAAAACTTGGACGTGGTACTGCCTGGTTAGATACAGGCACTCATGACTCACTACTACAAGCTGCAAACTTCATAGAAACTATCGAAAAACGCCAGGGGCTAAAAGTCTGTTGCCCAGAAGAAATTGCCTATACTCAAAATTGGATAAGTAAAGAGAAACTACTAGATTCCGCAGAAGCATTGGGTAAGTCAGGTTATGGAGCTTACCTGAGACAATTGCCAGAAATTTTTGGTACAAAATCATGAAGTATATCCAAACAAAAATACCAGATGTATATATACTGGAACCAGAAGTGTATGGGGATGAGCGCGGTTTTTTTATGGAAACATTTAGACAGTCAGAATTTGATGAAATTATTGGAAAACGAATATTTGTTCAAGACAACCACAGCAAATCTAAAAAAGGAATATTGCGAGGATTACATTATCAAGTCAAACATTCCCAAGGTAAATTGGTTAGAGTGATTTCAGGAGAAGTGTTTGATGTGGCGGTAGATATCCGAAAAAACTCACCAACATTCGGACAATGGGTTGGAGAATATCTTTCTGATGAAAATAAAAAACAATTATGGGTGCCTGAAGGTTTTGCCCATGGATTTTATGTAACATCAGAAAAAGCGGAATTTGTTTATAAATGTACGGAATATTATATGCCGGAATTAGAGCGTTCGATTCGATGGAATGATGATAGTATTAAGATTCAGTGGCCTGCAGTTATAGAGCCCGAGCTATCTAAAAAAGATAGATTAGGGAAATTGTTTAACAATGCTGAGGTCTTTATTTGATGTTAAATTCTAATGGTTCTCCCTCGGCCATGTTAACAAGTTTTTGGAGTAATCGAAGTTTGGTTTTAGCTTTGACCAAGAGAGAAATTATAGGACGCTATCGCGGTTCCTATTTAGGACTCTTATGGTCCTTTTTCAATCCTTTATTCATGTTAGCTATTTATTCTTTTGTTTTTGGGGAAATATTTAAATCTCGTTGGAGTGGCGGAACAGGATCCAAGTCAGAATTCACACTAATTTTATTTTCTGGGTTGATAGTATTAAATATTTTTTCAGAATGTGTAGCTCGGGCACCAAATTTGATCTTATCTAACGTAAACTATGTGAAAAGAGTTGTATTTCCTCTAGAAATTCTACCTTGGGTAATAATGGGAACTGCATTATTTCATGGTGCCGTGAGCTTATTTGCCTGGCTAATTGCTTATTCTCTTTTAGTTGGTTTACCTCATGCTACGGCATTCATACTACCCCTGGTATTACTACCTTTTATTTTACTGATAATGGGGTTTTCTTTGATGCTTGCCTCATTGGGAGTTTTCCTGCGAGATATGGGGCAAATGATAGGTTTAATTATCACGGCTATGATGTTTCTCGCTCCAATTTTTTTTCCTATAACTACTTTACCTGAGGCTTATCACACATTAATCCGCTTTAATCCGTTAACCATACCTATTGAACAAGTTAGAGAGGTTCTTATTTGGGGAAAACTCCCCGATTGGAAAATGCTCGCTATATATGGTGGCCTGTCTTTGATTATTGCCTGGTTTGGTTTCTTCTGGTTTCAGAAGACACGTAAAGGATTTGCCGATGTCCTCTAACATAGCAATTAAAGTGGAAAATTTAACCAAGAGTTACCAAATTTACGATAAGCCAAGTGACCGTTTGAAACAGATGTTAATTGGTGGAAGAAAACAATATTATCGTGAATTCAAAGCTGTTCAAGATGTTTCATTTGAAATCAAAAAGGGTGAAACCGTTGGTATTATAGGTAGAAATGGTAGTGGCAAGTCCACACTTTTACAATTAATTTGTGGAACATTAAATCCTACAAACGGTAACATTCAGACTAATGGACGTATTGCAGCCTTATTAGAACTGGGTTCAGGTTTCAACCCAGAGTTTACTGGTCGCGAAAATGTCTATATGAATGCGGCTATATTAGGACTGAGTAATAGTGAAATTAACAACAAATTTGACGATATTGTGGCTTTTGCAGATATTGGTGAGTTTATAGAGCAGCCTGTTAAAACTTATTCTAGTGGTATGATGATGAGACTGGCATTTGCTGTTGCAATTAACGTGGATCCTCTAATATTGATCATTGACGAAGCTCTCGCTGTTGGAGATGAATTATTTCAACGCAAATGTTTTTCTAGGATTGAAGCCATCAAGAAAAACGGTGCAACAATCTTATTTGTATCACATTCAGGTGGTTCTATTTTGGAACTCTGTGATCATGCCTTCTTAATAGACGCTGGTGAAAAGCTGGCTATGGGAACTCCTAAAGTCATCCTCTCCAGCTATCAAAAACTTCTTTATGCTCCAGAGGAAAAAAAGCAAGACATTCGAAAGTCTATTCGAATGTCCACTGAAGGGGAGGCATTGCAAAAAAATACTGTCAATCCATCGATTGATTCGGGTTCACTCTGTGAAAAATTCAATTCAGATGATGACCCTGCCGAGCTCTATGAACCAAATTTAAAGTCAAAGTCAACTGTGTTTTTTGAATCCAATGGCGCCTTCATTAGTGCTCCTGAAATTGTTACCTTGACTGGAAGAAAGGTGAACAACCTAAGAAGTGGCCGGACTTATGAGTATATCTACAACGTAGAATTTAAAAAAGATGTATACGATGTAAGATTTGGAATGATGATTAAATCTATCACTGGAATTGAACTAGGGGGAATGAGTACGTCTTCACAGGGATTTGGGTTAGAGAAAGTTAAGGCGGGAGATACTGTGAATGTAAAGTTTGAATTTAACTGTACCTTGATCCCAGGCGTCTATTTTTGCAATGCTGGCTGCAGAGGGGAAGTTGACGGTGAAGATAAAACTCTCCATCGGATGGTTGACGCTTTAATGTTTCGCGTTTTACCTACTCAACATGGTGTAATTCGGACAGGCTATGTTAATTTCGCTGCCAATGACCCTGTGTGTGAAATAAGAGAAGAAAAATTGTAATGAAAAACACTTTGAAGCATAAGATGGACGGAGACTTATTCTCATCTCAACAGTAGTTTCTTCTCACTTCATGCATTGCTTTGAAATATTATTTTGTAATATGTAGGGAGATTTACATCAATGGAAAGTAAGGTATTTGGTATCGGCCTAAATAAAACTGGAACAACAACGCTTTCAAAGTGTTTAATAGAATTGGGCTACAATCATATGTCAGCAAGAAGGGATTTATTGAAAGATTGGTTTAATGGAGACTTTGAGCAACTATTCCAAGTTTGCGACGAGTACGACTCTTTTGATGACTGGCCTTATTCTTTAGCATATAAGGAATTATTCTACAGGTATGGTGATACCGGCCGTTATATTCTTACTATTCGATCTTTACCTGAAACATGGCTTCGAAGCTTGAAAAACCACTCCCTTCAGACAAATCCCGTTGAGCATTGTCGACTATTGGCTTATGGCTATAATTACCCGCATGGGTTTGAACGCCAACATATTAATTTTTATGAAAAACACACCTCAGATGTTATTGCATTCTTTCAGAAAAATGATGCAGTGCACCTATTGAAAGTTATCTGTTGGGAAAAAGGGGATGATTGGCAATCATTATGTTCATTTCTGAACAAACATGTTCCAAAGATGGAGTTCCCCCATTCAAATAAAATGACTAAGAGCAGAATTGTTGAAAGTGAATTCTTTCACCAGAATATTTCTAGAATACTTGAACAGCTTCAGCTTCTTAAAACAAACCTTCCAGGAAATTTATCTGACGAATATTTTATTGGTTATCAATTATGAAGAAAGCAATTCTAGTATTAGGCGCGCCAAGAAGTGGCACCTCAGTAGTTTCGCACATTATACACAAACTAGGGGCGGATTTCGGAAGTCATGATCGTTTTGTTGACTCACAAGTGCATACATTCAATCCAATATTTTTTGAGCTTCAATCATTAAATAACCTTAATGATGAAATTTTTGCTTATTTTTCCAAAAAATTTATTAACTTCGATTGGGTGCCGAATGAAGAGGACTTTGGCAATGAGGTGATTGCGAAATTCGAGAAAAAAATCACAAAATTTATTGACGATGAGTTTTCTAAAAACAACACGATAGGTTTAAAGGACACACGTTTCTGTTTTACTCTACCCATATGGGATGTGATTCTAAAACGTCTTGGATTTGATGTTCATTACGTATTAACCCAGCGTTCCGCAAATGCGGTATTTGTGTCAAATAAACTAGTGAATAAATGTTCGCCAGCAACAAATTTTAGCATAGTTGTGCAATCCACCCTTCTCGCGCGACATTTCATAACGGGGAGGAAACATGTGATCGTACGTTATGAAGACCTTTTGGCAGACCCCGGTCCATCTATCATGCGCCTATGTGATGACCTCAGCATGGATCGTGCCCTTATTGGCAAAGCACGTTCTGTTATCCGAGAAGATCTAAATCACCACAAAAAAAAGGCAGATTTTTTTCTATATAACTATTTTGAAAAAGTGATTGATTCAGAGTCAGTTTCACCTGATGAGTACCTATGGTATCGAGAGATATTCTTGGCATCCACCTTTGAGAAGGAGCAGATAATCGCCAACCTCAGCCAGACCCTGGCTGAACTCAATGGACAGATTGCCAACCCCGATTTTAGCAAACTGATCGCAACTAACGTCAGTCTCAAGCATGCCTTAGGTGAGCGTGATGAACAAATCGTCAATCTCAGACATGCCCTGGGTGAACGCGGCGATGAACAAGACACCTATCTCAGACATACCTTGGATGAACGCGATGAACAAGTCACCAATTTCAGACATACCTTGGATGAACGCGATGAACAAATCGTCAATCTCAGACATATCTTGGATGAACGCGATGAACAAATCGTCAATCTCAGACATATCTTGGATGAACGCGATGAACAAGTCGTCAATCTCAGACATACCTTGGATGAACGCGATGAACAAGTCGTCAATCTCAGACAGACCTTGGGTAAACGCGATGAACAGATCGTCAACCTCAATAAAGATATGAGCAAACTCGACGCATCGAATGCCAATCTCAATAATGCTTTGGACGAACGTAACGAACAGATTAACTTCCTCAATGAAGTAATTGATCAACGTGATGTTCAAATCGACGCCCTTAATCACGTAAAATCAGTGCTTAATGTGGAGCTTCTTAATCTAAATACGGAGAGAGCGAGGGGCGGGGCACGGATAGGAAGAGTAATAACCAGATTATGTGGACGAATTGCACCAGTTGGTACTTCACGTGGTTCAGTTGTTGAATTAATAATGCAGTTCTTTTCATCTTTAGCTATATCAGGTTTGAAAATAACTGCAGCAAAAACCTACCACTATGTGACTTTTAGTTTACGTTCAAAGTTTTTTCGGAATCGTATCGCCAAGGATGCTATGCGAGATGTACCAATCGAAGGCAATAGTACTATTGCAAATATACCCCTAGCAAAGATACAAACAGATCATCCTCAACTAAAAGCATGGATTCATAGTAATGAACCTTCACAAGATGAGATAACCGCACAAAAAACTCTAATCTCTAAATACCACTATACGCCTCTCATCAGTGTTATTGTGCCCATCTATAAAGTTCCACAAGATGTACTAGAAGAAACCCTTGCTAGCCTGGAGCAACAGTCTTACTCTAACTGGCAAGCATGCATAGTTTGGTCGAGCATAGATGACACCGTAGGATGGGACTGGTTGCAGACCCGTTGCAATAAAGATAAACGTTTCAGAATCAAGCTGCTTAGCGAAAATGGTGGTATTTCTAATAATTCCGATTCAGCATTTGAACTTGTTGATGGAGAGTACATCGCACTGCTCGACCACGACGATACTCTTACTCCATGGGCATTCTTCGAAATTGTTAAACTGCTACAGACTTCGCCTGAACTTGATTTCATTTATTCAGACAAAGATTCCATATCTGCTGACGGGATGATTCGATTAAATGCATTATTCAAGCCAGAATGGAGCCCAGAAATGCTCCATTCTGTTAATTATCTCACACATCTGAATGTCATTCGAACGAGCTTAGTTAAAGAAGTTGGTGGTTGGCGATCTGAAACAGATGGTGCACAAGATTGGGACCTGTTTTTCCGAATCACTGAAAAGACCCAAAATATTGCACGTGTGCCATCGATTCATTACCATTGGCGAATATTACCAACATCCACGGCAACTGGTCTCGCAGTAAAACCCTACGCTGCGCTTGGGCAACTCAAGTCGCAGCAGGATTATTTTAAACGTCGAGGTCTTGCCGCTACGGTAATGCCAAGCCCTGAAGGTATGTTTCATGTCTGTTGGCCGATACGCACTGAATCAACAGATATAATTATTTTCCAGAATGGATCACTCAGTCAGCTAGTGACCACTCTGAACGTATTGAGAGCAGTTAAGCAAGAGTCTATTCGTCATATACATGTCATTCACAGTACACCAGCCACCGATTTACTCTATGCATTCAATGTCGTATGGCAAGATCGCATATTTTTCAAACAAATTGAAATGGCAGACTGGCTTACTGGATTGGAAATAACCCTATCGGTAGATACAGCAGAAACTATATTACTCTTAGAGGGCAATGCCACTGGATTTTCGGAAACTATTGTCGATGAATTAAGTGGCTGGGTAGCTCAACATCCTGATATCGCATGGGCTAGCGCTATCGCACTCAATCTTAATGGTACTTCTGTATACGAGGCAGGAAGGGTAGTCAGTGCAGATAACCAATCTGCACCTATGTTTTGTAACACTCCACTATTCTCATTTGGGTGGTTTGGTGGCCCTCTTTGGTACAGAAATTCAAGCGCATGTTCACCTTACGCCGTATCAATGAAGAGCTGTGATGTTCGTAGTGCATTATCGAAACTAAACACGCTTACTGGTGCTCGGGAAAAATTCATAACACTTTGTCTTGAATTATCGGCTAATGGCCGAAGAGGATTAATCGACCCATTTGCTAGGGTGCATTTTGACATATCTCCAGAAAAAAACTGGCCGAACGATGGTATTCCATACCACGTAGATCCATATTTCAACCCGGCCTTTGATCAGGTCAGTCCATTAAGGCTTAAATCATGAAAAAATATGTCAAGTCCGTTGTGCGTAGAGTCGCACAATATGTTTTTGGTGAAGGCTCTGTTCTCACGCAATCAACTTGGGCAGGCTATACCCGTGATGCCTTGCAACTTGCGAATATCATTGATTGCACCCCCGAGCAAATGCAGCTACAACAACAACATCCAGAACGAGTTGCAGCCAATATTGAGGAACGAATATGCAACTGGTATCTCCCCCAGTTTGATAATGCTTTTTATGGTGGCATCATGACAATACTTCGCCTTGCTGAATATCTGCAACGCACCCAATGCATCAAGCAGAGAATTTTAATTTGCGGCTCTGCTAACGCGGCCGAAGTAAGTGCCAATATCACAAAAGCTTTTCCAACACTATCACAAGCTGAAGTGGTTGTCCTCGATACTACAGAAGCAATCATCAACATTCCTCCCTCAGATTACTCAGTAGCAACTCTCTGGACAACCGCATATGTACTGCTAGGCGTTCAGAATACTGGCTATAAGTTTTATATGATTCAAGATTTCGAACCGGCATTTTACCCAGCGGGTAGCACCTATGCACAAGCTGAGCTGAGCTATAGTTTTGGTTTTTATGGTATAGCTAACACACAATCGCTTAAAGAAATCTATGAACGAGACTACGGTGGCTGTGCAGTAGTACTTAAGCCGACTATTGATAAAACCGTGTTTTATCCAGGCACTGAAATAAAATCATCATCTCCCAAGCGACTTTTCTACTATGCACGCCCAGGCGCACCACGTAATGCATTCGAGTTGGCTGCCGCAACGTTACAGCGATTAAAACATAAATATGGTGATGAAATTGACATTATATGTGCAGGCGCTGGTTGGGATCCTGCAGAGTATGGTTTGAGTAATGTAGTACGTGCCATTGGCATGTTGCCCTATGCAGAAACGGCTAATCTATACCGTAGTTGTCATGCCGGCTTTGTTATGATGTTAACCAAGCATCCGTCTTATCTGCCCTTCGAATTAATGGCGTGCGGAGCAATTGTTGTAACCAACTTTAATCAGGCTAATACTTGGTTATTGAAGGATGGAGAAAATTGTTTGCTCTCAGCGCCAAGCGCGTCTTGCTTAGCAGCTACGCTAGCTTACGCGCTAGATCACTATGATGAATTAGCCCCACTTCGAGAACGTGCATCCAAGGGCATTTTCGAAGATAGTGGTGACTGGGACAGTAGCCTAAGCGAAGTCGTGGAGTTCATTTTGGAAACACCCTCAGTCCCTCGGAGTGTACAACCTAAATGTGGTTCATTTATTGCGACAAAGCAACCATAATTGTAAGCGAGAATAGTCATGATTCTTAAATCCTCCAAATTTTTCCCTTTGGCACTCATCTCAATTTTTTTTGTTGAGTACCCGTGGAGTGCATCTCGAAAAAACAACCATGCCAGGCGCAGTGATTTAAAGCCTTTACATAAAGGTGTAATAGCAGAATTATTCAAAAACCTGCCGAGAACCACAGTAAAGACGATGGGTGGCGCCTTATCTAAAGCAACAATCGTAGCTGGACTATTATTGATACTGACACCAGTAAATGAGACACAGACTATAACAAAAAATAAGGGGAATTGGTGAGCATGCAACGGAGAGAGAGAATGCTGGGAGATCTAGATGTTGGGAACTTAGTGGGGATTGAGATTGGCCCGCTCGCATTCCCATTAGTCCGTAAAATGGATGGCGATATAACCTACGTCGATTTCACAGATGCTGCAAGTTTGAGGGAAAAGTACAGAGATGCTGGGGCAGGGGCAGTGCCGTTGCATGAAATTGTAGAAGTGGATGCGATATGGGGTACGAATACTTTGCTGCAAGCCCTTGATGGTCGATTGGTTGATTACGTTATCGCATCTCATGTGGTTGAACACGTTCCCGACTTGTTGGCATGGCTAAGTGAGTTACGTTCTGTCCTAAAGCCAACAGGTCATATCCGCCTAGCAGTACCTGATAAGCGTTACTGTTTTGATTACCTGCGGCACGAAACAGAGATTGCAGATGTTTTAAGCGCGTACTTGGCAGGTGCCCGTATGCCCCAACCGCAGCAGATTTTGGATTTTAGTCTTAATTCGTCCGAACCATAGGTTTAAACCCCCGTCTTTAGACGGGTAGCTTTAAGCTAGCAGTTGGCTGTATTATTAAGGTATGAAATATAGACAAGGTTCACATACAAAATATAATATTGAATATCACTTTGTTTGGGT
>JBFFIY010000016.1:0-50106 GCA_041556195.1 Enterobacterales bacterium | reverse complement strand
TTACATTTCTCAAATGTTCGTGCTAATACTTCTTGTTTGGTTAATGAATTTAAAGGTACAAAACAGGCCCCGGCTTTATTTATTGCCAACATCGCAGTGATAATATCGCAACTTCTTTCTATTAAAATAGCAACGCGTGCTTCTTTTTTAGTTAGCATTGGCTGCAGATAATGACTTAATTTGTTTGCTAACGAGTTCAGCTCATGATAGTTCAGATGTACATCTCCACAGCTAACTGCCAGATAATCTGGGTTTTCCAGAGCCTGCTTTTCAAACATTCTGATCCAATCATTGGATGCATATTGAGCTATATCAGTTTTTGTTTTATGTCGTTGTGTTTTACTCAACGGCAGATTGACCAGGGTGGTTTGCATATTGCTAAGCATTATTTCTAATACCCGTTTCATCTGCTCTAAATATTCAGTTACCGATTCTGAGTTAAGTTTTTCTGAATTGAAAATCCCTTTGAATTCTAATTTTTCACCGGGATTTACCTGAACTGCTAAAGCATAACTTCCACGGAAATATGCCGTTTTATTTTTAATAGTGAGATTTGTAGCTTTTTTAACTAATTCAGGATCTTCAGGAAAGTTTTCAAAGACTACATAATTGTCAAATAATGGTTGATTTGGTTCCAATGATGTTTGTTTTTGAACTTCAACTAATGGCGTAAATTCGTATAGACTTGATTGCGCTTGTTGTTTCTGGATCTGTTGTAACCAATCGGATAATAATAAATTTTGGCCAGTATTAAGCCGCATTGGTAATGTGTTTATGAATAAACCAATGATCTTTTCATGGTTGTCCAACGTAGAGGGACGACCAGAAACTGTTACCCCATAGACAACATCCTGATAGCCACTGAAATAACTTAAAACTAAAGCCCATGCACCCTGAACCAAAGTATTCAAAGTTAAGCCCTGTTCTTTAGCGGCTTGTTGTAATTTGTCTGTGTTTTCCTGTGACAAGCAAACGACTACAGGCTCCTCATTCTGGGTTTTGTCTGTTGAACGCCATTCTGGTAAGTAAGTTGGTTCATCAAAATCACCAAGTAATTTGTTCCAGTAGGTTAATGCTATTTTTTGATCTTGCTGTTTTAACCAGGCCAAATAATCCGTTACAGGAGCCACTGGTTGAGTATTTAATAATTCATTGTCGCGATAAGACTTGTAACATAGAGCTACTTCCTGGTTAAGTAATGCTAGAGACCAACCATCAAGAATTACATGGTGAAATGACACGTTAAAAGAACAATGTTTTTCAGAATTTTTTATAATAGTAAATCGTATCGCAGGTTGGTGTTCCAGATCGAATGGGGTTTCACGTTCTTGCTTCTGCCAATCGAGTAATTTTTGTTTTGATTGCTCATTGCTAAACTCACTCCAATCAAGTTCAGACCAATTAATTTCAGGCACAGCCATAACTATCTGATAATGTCCATTTTCCAACATGACAAAGTGAGAGTGAAGGTTACTATGTCGTTCAACCACTTGTTTCCATGCTAATCGGAACGCATTGAAGTCAATATTACCTTCTATTTCGAAAAGATATTGACCAATATATGATGCCCCATCAGAGGCAATTATACTGTGATACATTAGTCCTTGCTGCATGGGAGTTAAATCGTATATATCATCGATTTTTTTATACTTTGCGCTCAACAATGCGAGATCTTCACGTGATGCATTTGCAAAAGAAAAATCAGCCGAGGTTAACAATGGTTTCAATTTTTCATGCTCTAATACTAATTCTTCAATGGCTCTTTCAAACATTTGTTGCCAATGTAGAATCTGTTTGTGTTCAAAACATAAGTCACTGTAATTCCATTCTACGGTCAACATGCCATTTTTAATCATTGCTGAAACTTCCAGGTTGTATAACAGCTTGTCATCTGGTGCCATGGGCTCACCTACATGAGCTTCAGAAAAACCAAACAAAGAAGACTGATTTAAGGCATTATCAAATTGTCCAAGATAATTGAACGTCAGCTGACTTGTTGCAGTATTTTGTAATTCAGGTTTTTGATCCAGATATTTTAACAATCCGAAGCCTATGCCCTCAGTGGGTACTGCACGCACAGCATCTTTAATGTCTGCGATACCAGTGGCAAGATCGTTTGGAACAGTCAGTTGAAAGTGAATGGGATAGATAGAAGTAAACCAGCCAACTGTTCTGGATACATCAGGGAGTGAATCTAATTGTAATCGACCATGATTCTCTATGTCGATCATGATCCCCCCTTCTCTCCCATCAAGCACAGCGGAGGATAGACAAAATAACAGTAACTCTTCCATAGTTGCTGACAGTTTGGATGAGACATTTTTTAGTAGTTTTTCCGTGGTGCTGAGTTCAAATGTCTGAGCAAGGCTACGTTGAGTTGATACCGTTATAACTAGTTCAAGATTATCATTTTTATTTGCCAGGTTGACGCTCTTTTTGTTGATTTGTTTTAGCCAATAATCAGATTGTTTTTGTATTAGATCAGTACCTGCTAATTGTTTTATTGATTGTGACCATTGGATCCATGATGCTGTTTTCGGGTCGAACTGAGGAGTCTGTCCATTTTCTAATGCGGTATAAGCCATCTCTAAATCTTCAAGAATAAAACGCCACGACACTCCGTCTATATTCCAGTGATGCACAACTAACAGAAGTTCTTGCTGATCGTCGTAATTAAAAATTGCTGCTGCAACTGTTTTCGCATCTGATAATTTTAGATCCCGGTGTAGTTTGTCAGCTAATTGATCTGCAGCTTCTTCATCAACAACATCCATGTAAGTAACCTTCACCGGTTCAACTTTTTCTTGATCAAGTATTTCTGATTTTTTCTCATCCTCATTCATGGTGAAAGACAAACGAAGTGCATCATGATAATTACAAACCAGTTGCAATGCCTGCTGCATCAGATCGACTCGAATCGGTCGATGGGTTTTAAGTCGTAAAGCCTGGGTAAATTGATCATGATATAAAAATTCTTTATCTAACATCCAATGCTGTATTGGTGTGATCAGCGCAATACCGGAAGAATGTTGATGGAACACATTTTTCCCTGTTGATTCAGAAACGCGAGTTGCCAGTTCTTCTACTGTTGCTGCGTGAAAAATATCCCTTGGTGATAAATCATATCCAAGTCGACGTGCACGCGTAACTAACTGAATTGACACAATTGAATCGCCACCTAATTCAAAAAAGTTATCAAGTCGTCCTACTTTTTCCTGGCCTAGCAATTCTCCGTAGAGTTGTGCAATATCTTGTTCCAGTTTTCCTATTGGTGCTATATATTTGTCATTAACCTCAAACATTGGTAGCGGCAGTTTTTGTCTATCCATTTTTCCGTTGCTAGTTGTTGGCCAGCTTATTATTTCAACAAATGCAGCTGGAATCATGTAGTCAGGCAAAAGACGTTTTAAACTGCCACGTAATTTTTCCCAATCAGCTACTCCGACTTGCTCAAATTGCACATAGCTTACAAGTTTACGAACTCCAATTTGATCTTCTCTAATAATGGATACAGACTCTCGTACTTCGTCTGATTTTTGTATAACAGTATCAATTTCACTTAATTCAATTCGATATCCACGTAGTTTTACCTGATTATCAGCCCTTCCAATAAATTCAATATTACCGTCTCGCATTCTTCTTGCCAGATCGCCAGTTGAGTATAGTCGTGTACCAAACTCAGTTGTAAATGGATCGGGAATATAACTTGTAGAGGTTAAACTCGGTTGATTAAAATATCCCAGAGATAGACATTGGCTACCAATATAGAGATCTCCAATGACACCCACAGGTCTGGGCCGCAAGTCTTTATCCAAAATGTGGTAATGTGCATTAGTAATTGGCAAGCCATAAGGTATACTCCGCCAATCTGGATTCATCTGTTTAATATTATAAAAATTGGACCAGATAGCAGCTTCTGTTGCTCCGCCTAAACCGACAACCTGTACATTAGGATAAACCAGCATAAGTTTTGGTGGTAACGATAGCGGGATCCAATCGCCACTAAGAAATACGAGGCGTAGTTTATTACTTCCTTTATCAGGCATAAATGCGGTTAGTTGATTGAGTGCAGCAGGAGCAGAATCCCAAAACGTTATATTGTGTTGCTCAATTATATCAATCAACATTTTAGGATCTGATATTTCTTCTTCATTCGCCAGATAGAAAGAACTACCAGCAGCCAATGCGCCAAAAATATCGTATACGGACAAATCAAAACTTAATGATGCAACACATAAAATCCTGTCATTAATTGATATGTCGTAACTCTTATTGACCCAGTGAATCAAATTCACTACAGGATCATGTTGTAAAATAACGCCCTTAGGTTGCCCTGTTGAACCAGAAGTGAAAATTATATAAGCGATTTCTTTTCCGCTTATATCTATGTCTAAACGTGTGTCAGGCCATTGTGTTTGAGTATGATGATCCACAAGTAATGCTTCAACAGATAAATCTGTTAACTCATTTGCAACTTTTTCAGTAGTGATAATTAAACGGGATTTTGTTTGCTTGATAATATTGGCTTTACGAGAAGTTGGAATAGAAAGATCAATTGGAATATAAGCTGCACCAACTTTAAGAATAGCCAATACAGATATGATCATATCCGCAGTACGAGGCAAGCATACAGGCACTAAATCGCCCTGATGAATATTACAACTCAGTAACCTGTGGGACAAACGATTAGCAGCTTGTTCCAATTGCAAATATGTAAGTTTTTCAGTTGATGTTACTAAAGCGATTGTTTCAGGAAAAATATCTACTTGTCGTTCGAATAGCTGATGCAATCCAACATTTTGTTCAACAGGTAATGAAGTTTGATTCCATTGATGAATCAGTTGATGATATTGTTCAGAACTCAGACTTGACAGTTGATTGACCAGAGTGCATTCCGAAGAAATCATTGAAAGTAAAACTTGCTTTACACCTTCTAATAACTGCAGTGCCATTGTTTGTGCATATTGTTGCTGAAACACCAGTTCCAATTTCATAGATTCGCCGGGAATAGCTATTAAGGTTAGAGGATAATTACTTTCTTCTTCAACAATTATGCTATTAAAATTTAATTGCTTCGGACAAATATTATCCATCATATTACTATCTAACGGATAGTTTTCATAAACAACAAGGGAATCGAATATTGGATGTCCATCATTAACGGCTTGCTGAATTTTGTTCAAAGAGACAAAGCTGTTATTGTTAGCTAATTGGATGTTATTAGTCAGATCAAACAATAGTGCAGCCATACTTTGCTGTTCTTCGAAATGTATGGATAAAGGCACTGTGTTGATAAATAAACCAATTGTGTTCTCAATGTCAGCTATTTCTGTTGGTCTACCTGCTACAGTCACACCAAATACTACATCATTTTTACCACTGTACTGATGTAATAAATACCCCCATGCCAATTGAATTAACGTGCTCATTGTGCAGTGATTTTCACGTGCAAATTGTTGCAGTTGTTCTAATTGTTTTCCGGATAGTGTTGTTTCTTTACGTGAATATTTTTGCGATTGATTTTCAATTTCCACACGTTCTTTTGCTTCAAAAGAACAAGGTAATTCAACATTGTCTAATGATTTCTTCCAATAATTCAAAGTTGCACTTTCATCTTGATTTTGAAGCCATTCTACGTATTGTTGATAGTGCTCTCCGCACACTGAACTCACTGTTTTATCATTTAACAGCTCTTTATAGGCAGACATGACTTGTTCGAACACTAAAGGTAAACACCAACCATCTAAAATGGAATGGTTATATGACCATATCAACTCATAACCATCGTCACTAACTTGAAATATTGCGAAGTGCATCAATGGTCCTTGCGATAGTTCAAATCGATATTTTTTTTCGTCCAATTTATACTGTTGTAATTGTTGTTGCTTTCGTTCCTGAGTAAGATCACGCCAATCTTCAGCTAACCAGCTCAATGGCATTTCCGGTGTAACTACTTGTAAAAAAACATCTCGCTCAAATCCGGTAAACCGTGTTCTGAATATTTCATGACGTTGAATTAAAATTTGCCATGCCTGCTGAAATTTTGACTCGTTCAGCTCTCCAGAAAGTTGTAAATGGGTCACTGAATTGTATGTTTGGTCGTCCTCATCCATCATAGAGTGAAATATCATTCCTTGCTGCATCGGAGTACAAGGATAGATTGCTGTTAAATCACCATATTGAGTTTGCCATTGTTGCAGATCGTTAAAACTTACATTTACCATTGGAAAGTCTACTGGTGTATATGTTCGTTGAGTCTGCCTGTTGCAAAGCTTTATGAATTCTTGAATTGTTGAAACAAAAGTACTTGCCAGATTTTCGATTGTATTTTGATGGTACTGATCACGACTGTAGTCAATATTGATCTGCATTTGTTTATTGATGACTAAACAATTGATACCTAATTTATAACGACGCTTACGTTTTTTTCCTTCAAAAGAGTCATATTCAATATGTTTCAATCCAAATGCTAACTCCCCTGTTGAACTATCATCAAACTCTCCCAGATAATTAAATTCAATATCTGATCTCAATAACTCAGTCTCAGGAAAATTGTGCGAGAGTTGTTTTAAAACACTGAAGCTAACTCCTCCCCTTGTAATTTTTCCAAAATTCTCCTTCGTATTAATGATACAGCTAGAAAAATCCCCTTGGACAACACTCACAACAACTGGATAAACTGCTGTAAACCAACCTATGGTCTGGCTTAGATCCATATTCTCTGTATAAGGGTAACGTCCATGACTTTCCATATCCACATTAATAGAATCTAACTTCCAGATTTTTTCAATTGCAATAGCTAAAATCGACAGTAGAGATCCATTAATGTCAGCACCAAACGCTTTACTGCCACAAACAAGTAACTGTGTGGTATCAAATTCATTAATTGTTTTAATGATTTTATCAGTGGAATCAACTAGTTGAATATCTGATTCCAGATCGGTCGGCAATGATAAGCTTTTTTGATAACAAAGTGATTGCCAATATTTCAACTCTTCATCAAGTTGACTTGTTTTAACTACTTCTGATAAATGCATAGACCAGTCATAAAAACTATTCGATTTAGAGCCGATATTTATAGGTTGTTGTGTCTGATATTGTTTGTAAGCTGCATTAAGATCATGCAATAAAATTCGCCATGACACGCCATCTATGACCAGGTGATGAAACACCATTAAAAGTTTACTATTATTCCCGTCTATATAAGCAAAATGAAATAATTCCCCTTCTTTTAATGACAATCCTTCATTCAATTCCTGATGTAGCTGTGTAATATAATCGACAGAAGCATCAGGATAAACTGTTAAAGCATCCTGGCTTTTTTTCTCATTCCACTCCGTGAATTCTGCTTGCCATTTGTTATTAATTTCTGAAAATACTAAACGTAAAATATCGTTTTTAATAACCAGAGCATTAATAAAATCCGCCCAAAACCCACTAGATATTCCTGCCGGTGAAGACAGGAGTACACTCTGATTATACTCATCAACTTGCACGGTTTCCTGATTGAAAAAATCGAGTTGTATAGGAGATAAAGGTAATTTACCAACATTGGCTACCTGGCTTATTTTTTGTTCAACAGGTCGTGCTACATTGGCTAACCCTGCAACAGTTTGGTATTGGTAAATATCCCGTAATGAGATTATCCACCCTTCCCTTCGTAGTTGACCGGCAACCTGAATTCCTAAAATTGAATCCCCACCAAGATAGAAAAAATTACTATTTGTACCTAATAAATCGTTTTTTAATAAACGCACCCAGATATTAAGAATCAATCTTTCAAGTTCATTCACCGGAGCAACAATCGTTTGTTGTTTTTTTGTTTGAGATATTGCCGGCAGGCGCTTACGGTCAATTTTACCATTGGCAGAGAGCGGCCAGGCATCAAGTTGCACATAAGCTCTCGGCACCATATGTGCCGGCAGTTTTAGAATTAGTTCTGCTTCAATATTTTCACTGGATAATTTTTGTTTAGAGATAAAATAAGCTGTCAAAATCTTTGAGTGATTACTAGATGGTGTTAGTGTGACAATTGAACTTTCGATGTTTTTTATTTTATCAATAGCAGATTCTATTTCTCCTAACTCAACTCGTTGTCCATTAATCTTAACCTGAAAATCAATTCGTCCCAGGTAAATAAGATCACCCTGTTGGTCAATTTTTCCAATATCACCTGTTCGATACAGCCTTTGTCCATTTCCTGAAAAAGGATCGGGAATAAATTTTTCCGCCGTTTTAGCTGGTTCGCCAAAATATCCACGTCCAACCTGACTACCACCAATATAGATCTCGCCCTCTGCACCTTTGATTACGGGTAATAGATATTCGTCAAGTAAATAAACCTGAACATTATCAACAGAACCACCGATGGGAATACTTTGCCTTGCATTTGCAGGCATACTTTCAATTTGCTGCCAGGTAACATCATCACTACATTCTGCTGGACCATATGCATTTAATAAAGGAATGTTTGGAAAAGTTTGAGTTACTTTATGGGCGAGTTTTGTAGAAAGAGCTTCACCAGTTGAACATATGTAGCGCAATTGTGGTGGTAAATCGTGATGACACCTTTGATCTGTCAATAAGGTTAGTAGTGACGGAACAATTTGTAATACGCTAATTTTACGCTCAACTAATGACTGGTAGAGTATTTCTGGATCTGTAACAAGATCATCATGCAAGATGTTAACTTCGGCACCCACAGTTAATGGTGTTAACATTTGCCAAACATGAATATCAAAACTAACATCTGCAGTTTGTGCAATAACATCCTTTGATGAAAGCTCCATCTGTCTTACCAAATTACTATTATGAGAATCAAAACCTTGATGCTCAATCATAGCTCCTTTAGGAACACCAGTAGATCCTGAGGTAAACACGCAATATACTAGTTGCTTTGGTGAAAATTGATTCACTGAAAACTGACCACTATGGTTAGTGCAGGCCTGCTTTATTGAAATACTGGTACAACCTTGCTGGGTACTGACAAGATCATCGGCTTGTTGTTTTTCTATTCCCGTGTAAAGTAAATATCTTGCATTTTGCAGGTTTAATAACTGTTTCTTGCGCTCAATTGGTAAACCATTTGAAATCGGTAAATAAGTGCAGCCCGCTTTCATTATTCCTAAAATAGCGATAATAAAATCACAATTCCTTGTACCAGTTACTGGTATAAATTCTTCAGTTTTAGTGCCCCAAGCCTGTAAGTTTAAAGCGAGCGCATCACTTAGTTCATTTAATTCAAGGTAAGTCACTTCCCTTTGGTGATCTTTTATGGCAACTTTGTTGGCAAACATTTCCACTTGCTGGCTAAAACATTTAAAAAAATCAATGGGTTGGGATTTGTTTCCGGTTAATATAGACGCAGCGTCGGCATTGTTTTCTGTACACAATTTAATGTTATGAAAGAGGATTGCTGGAGAGTTTACTACTTGCTTGATCACCTCAACCAAGCAATCTAGTAAATGGTTGATAAACGAGTCTTCAAATAAATCATTTTTATATTCAAGTAAAAACTCAACACTAGTTTTTGTTTTAACAATATCAACATTAATATCAAACTTTGCTGTTAACTGTTCATTTGGACGAATAGCGGTCAGAACCTTATCTGCCAACTTAAGTTTCGTTAAATCATTTTCTCCCATAGAAAACATTATTTGGAATAACGGAGATTGAGTTACACTTCTTTCAGGATTGACTCTATCAACAATTAAATCGAATGGTACTTCCTGATGAGACAGAGCACCGATCAATTGTTCTCGACAAATTTTCAGATAATCAACAAATGATTCTGGCCTGGTTTCACTACTGATCCTGACAGGAAGTGAGTTTACAAATAATCCAATCAAGGAACTTAGATCATGCTCTGTTCGACCCGCTACAGGTATCCCAATAACAACATTAGAGCTAGAACTCACGCGTGAGACGACTAGACTAAAAATACTGAAATAAGCCATAAATGGCGTTGCACTTTGATCTCTTGCGATACTTTCAAATGGCTCAAATAACGCAGGACTCAGAGATCTTGATTGACACTTTGCACTTGAATGATGGGAATTATTTCTAGTTTTGATTGGAAGATTGTGTCCCACAGGGGCATCAGCCAGCTGTTTTTCCCAATAAGCCAACATAGGTTCGTAAAAACCGTCAGTGATTTTGTGTTTTTCCCTTGATGCATATTCATTGTAGGTAATTTCGAGAGAAGGGAGTAAAGGATTATCTCCAGCCTCAAGTGCTTCATAGCAAATGGTCAACTCATCCATGAATATTCCTATTGAAGCATCATCAAATGCTATATGATGTAACAAAAACACCAAGAACTGTTTAGAATCAGATAGCTCTATCAAACAACCACGAAGTAGTACATCTTTACTAATATTAAAAATATAATTAAGTTCAGTATTTATTATCTTCTTAAGCTTATTTTCCTGTTCTTGAGATTCGCAGTCCTGAAGATCTATCACTTGAAGTAAACAGTCTGGTTCATCCAATAATTTAGCTTCTGCTAACCCATCATTATCACAGATTATGGTTCTTAAAGGGCTGTGACGCATAAGAATACGTGTTATCGTCTCTCTGAGAATTTCAGGGTTTAATTTGCCATCAACTTCAAACAGAGCTGGCATATTGTATTGTGACGACCTCCCTTCCAATTCCTGAATAGCCCATAACCTTAATTGTGCATTTGATAGTGTTATTTTTTTTACGGTTAAATCAACCTGTTGTTCAGTACTTAAATAGCGTAACAAATCTTGTTTGTTTTGCGTGATATAGTCAATGAATTCAGAAGTCAGCAAAGCTTTATTACCAACTAATTTTAAATTATTGCCAACAAGTTCTAAGCGAACATTTAACTCATCACAACGCTTCAAAATTTGTATGACACTCATAAAACTACCTCAATTGCACTATTAGCTGTACTTTTTCAAAACTATGATTGCGTTATAATTCTTGAACGATTAACTAAATCGATTTTTTGTATTATTCGACTCGAAAATATTAAATCAGGTCTTAATTTCTGCAGTTTTCCCAATTAAGTAACCTTATTTGCTTTATACATATAGGGAGGAAAACCTAATAAATTTCATCTAATCTGAATCTTGTTTAATTTGATAACTAAAACTTTTTTTTAAACCGTTCTTTTTCAATCAAAATGTGACATAAACTAGATTCACTTAAGACGTTACAAGTGTTTTATCTACCTGAGAAAGAATTCCTTGAATTGTACTAATGGCTTCAGTGAGAATATCTTTACTAATAATCAAAGGAGGCAAAAATTTTAATACTTCATCATATGCACCACAGGTTTCAATAATAATTTTTGATTCAAATGCTTTTTTACTGACAAGACTAGCCATTGACTTGTCAAAAAAACGAAGTCCCTGAACAAGACCAATACCACGCACATCCTCAATTATCGTTGGAAATTGTTGCTTTAATTCAAGTAGTTTCTCTCCAAGAAATTTGCCTGTTTCTTTGACATGATTACTAAAATAAACATCTTTCCAATATTCTTCCAAAGCTACTCTGGCTGTAACAAACGCTAGATTATTACCACGAAAAGTACCGTTATGTTCTCCTGGAGACCACTGATCTATTTCTGGTTTAAGTAACATAAGTGCCATTGGAAGTCCGATGCCAGATAATGATTTTGATAAACAAATGATGTCCGACTCAATACCTGCACGCGTAAAGCTAAAAAAAGAACCGGTACGTCCGCATCCCACCTGGATATCATCTATTATTAATAAGATATCGTGCTTCCTGGCAATGCTAGATAACTTCTGAAGCCATTGGTTGCTGGCTACATTAAGGCCTCCTTCACATTGAGTTGTCTCAACAATAAAAGCTGCTGGCTTAGCTATACCTGATGGCTCTTCAATTAATTGTTCTAAAAGTTCTAGCTCTACCCCTGTTGTAAATCCTTCATATGGATATCTGGTTACTTCCATGCCCGGCAATAAACCATCGAATTCTTCTTTTGCAGAAACTGAAAGAGCACCAAGTGACATTCCATGAAAAGCCCCTGTAAATGCAACAATTCGATTTCTTCCAGTGATCTTTCTTGCTAGTTTTAAAGCCGATTCTACTGAATTTGCACCAGTCGGCCCGACAAATTGAAGTTTATAATTGAAATTAAGCGGTTTAAGTACCAGAGATTGAAATGCGTTTATAAATTCCATTTTAGCTGTAGTATATAAATCTAGAGAGTGAAGGATACCATCATCGACTAAATATTCTACTAGAGCAGATTTCATTATTGGGTGGTTATGACCATAATTAAGGGTTCCTGCTCCAGCAAGAAAATCTAAGTATTTATTACCTTCTGTATCGTACAAATACAAACCACTTGCCGATGTGAATTGAGTTGGAAAAACTCGACAATAACTTCTGACATTTGACTCAAATTCTGTAAAAGGATTATTATTCATTTTATACCCTCATAATAAGTTCAAAAACTACATCTGGTTAAATAGCTCAAAAATGGCTACAAATTTATATGGCTCACAGCTCTCTAAGTACACTCGCCAGCTCTTGACGCATTCCGCGTTTTAATGGAATAAGTGTTGCTATAATTACAATAACAAACATGAGACAAACAACTATTGTAAAAAAGAAAGGCACTAGATGTGAAAAGCCGTTTGTATCAATTGTAAAACTACCAAGATAAGCCAGAGTTACTCCGAAAACAGCAGCAAAAGCAAATAACACTGTAGACAATTTCAGATAGCGTTTGTATATCCTGGCATTAGTAGCCCCAATGGCTCTTCTAACGGCTATATCGTTACTTCTGTTAGATATCTGATACATAATGACACCAAAAACTCCTATTGAAGATAACAATAAGGCAGCTATCGAAAAAATAACCAGGAGTGTTGTTACGAATTTAGGGCCATAACTATTGTCTTCAATCAGTTGATTCATCGACTTCATTTCATAAATTGGTGTAAGTGGGTCGACTTTGAACCCTTGTTGACGGATCCAATTAATTAAATCGTTGTTCTGATTTGATACCTTGGCTATGAGATTTAATTGGGTACCTTCAAATTGACTCAAAGGCAAGTAGACAGTAGAACGATATAAAGCGTTACTTTGTATTTGCCCATAAACAACATGATTAGTGATACCTATAACATTCAACCATGAACCGGGCTTATCACCCTGGTACAATCTGAATCTTTTATTCAAAGCACTTTCACCAGGCCAATTCTCAGCAGCAAATTTTTCGTCTATTACAACATTGTTAACGCCAGCAACATCATCACGAGAATCAAGCATTCGACCTGCACTCAACTCGATTTCTGTTACTTTTAAATAATTATCTTTAACGAAGATAGAGTTCACATAAGGATATGCATTTACCTCACCTAATACTACACCCTCAACCTGATAATGAATTTTTCGAGGATAAATACCAGGTGCAATAGAGGTGAATGTGACTTGCTCAACCTCAGGCAATGCTAATAAAGCTGTACTGAGTTCAGAAAAATAACTTCTACGTGAATTATCTGATGCAGCAACCTGTGTACTAAGAGAAAGTGTGGCAACTAAACGGCTGTCAGTCTTAACGCCATAATCACTTTTTACAATTTCATCTAATGAAGCAACTTTGAGTGTTGTATAAATTAAGATCGTTATTGCCAGTGCAATCTCAAAAAATATAACTGTATGATTAAAATAAGATGCGGCTCTACCCATTGCCCCTCGAGTACCGTCTCTTAAAACTTTATTAAAATTACCTTCCAACGACTGCAATGCAGGCCAAAGACCTGATAGCAACGTAGACAGCAAAACTATGATAAAAGTAATTAACAGCAAACTGGCATCTAACTCAAGCTCCCACCAGAAAGGTAAAGTTCCAAAATTGTTAAAACTTTCTTGCACAAATTTCAATCCAAACAAGCACAAGATCAATCCGAAAAAACATCCAATTATGCTTATGGTAAAAGACTCAATAATAAACCTGGAGAAGATACGATATTTTGGAGCGCCTAAAGCCATTCGTACTGCTGTTGATTTCACATCTTTACTGGCTTTGACTGACAACAGTGCCGTTACATTCGAGCATGCTAAAAATAAAACTATTGCTGCGGCAGATAGTAAAATTTTGACCAGTGTAGCTATTTGCTCTCCCATCGTTCCAATTTTATAAGGAGTGACTCCTAGCCCTTGATCACGATTTGTATTAGGATGTTTTAATGCTAAATATGATGAAAAATCACTTAACTCTACTTGCATTGCTTCAATAGAAACAGATTGAGCAGCTTGTGCAAAAACAGCTACTCGCTGACCACTTGAACGATCAAATTCCTGGTATTGTTCTCTGAGTGGAAACCAGACTTGCTGCTTTAATGGGAATTTAAAGTTCGATGGCATAATACCTATGACTCGGTAATTTTCACCATCAACTCTGAGTGTCTGTCCAATTATATTAGCACTATCTGGAGTAATTAATCGCGCCACTTGTTCGCTCAAAAGAACAACTCTCTCAGCCTGAAGTTGCAAATCGTTTTTTGTGAAGGCTCGACCATAAATCGGAAGTTGACCAGTGACGGTAAACATTTCTGGAGTGATATGCGCAGAAGATAGCTGTTCTAGTCTGTTATCGACTTCAATGCTGGATGAACTGATATAATATGCACCAACGTTTGCCAGCTTTTTTGTGTGTTGCTTTAATTCATAATAATCAGCAAATTGAACTTTCCCCCCCTGCTCTGCTTCTCCTTTAATTGAAGCTTCTACTAAGTATATTTCAGATTGATCGTTCATAGTTAGAGGGGAAAATAATATTTGATTTGATAGACTCAGAGTGAAAATAATGCCAGCACTACCTACTATGACTAATATTAAGTTCATAATAGTAAATTGCGGTGTATTGATTAATCCGCGTAGAGCAAGCAAAAAATCTTTGATTAGCCAACTCATCATTAACTACCTCTAACCAATTCAACCTGGCTTTTATTATCAATAGAGCAATCCAATATTCCGTCTTTCATGTGTATAGTACGTTCTGCGACTAATGCAGAACGTGGATCATGAGTTACCATGCAAATAGTTGAGCCCTGACCATGTAACTTAAGAAGTAAATCCATGACAGATTCAGCATTGGTTGAATCCAGGTTTCCTGTAGGTTCATCAGCTAATATAATGGATGGTTCGCCAATTAAGGCTCTGGCTACCGCAACACGTTGTTGTTGACCACCCGACAATTGCGATGGATAGTGGCCAGCTCTTGCACTAATATCTACTTTTTCCAGAACTTCCATGACCATTTCCCGTCTCTGGGCTTTTGAGAACTCATTTCGGTATGTCAAAGGCAACTCTACGTTTTCAAAGGAAGTTAGCTCACTCAAAAGATTAAATGACTGAAAAATAAATCCTGTTGTCTTATTTCTAACCAAAGCTCGTTGTGAAGTATTGAGTGAAGATACATCTTGATTATTCAACATGTACTTACCTGACGTTACGCTGTCTAATAGACCCAGTAGCGACAAAAGTGTCGATTTACCGCAGCCAGAAGGTCCAGCAATAGCAACAAATTCTCCTCTTCTTATGTTAAACGAGACATCTTTAACAGCATATGTATCAATTTCATCAGCTGAAAATACCTTACTTATTTTATCAAAGCTTATTACGATATCCCCCGACTGAGCTAAATTATCACTTTTCATGTAAGACCTCTTAGTTAATTTTTAATTCTTTATATGATAACCAGGCTGATGGATTATTAATGATTACAAATTCTCCGGCCTTAATGCCTTTACTAACCACTACCTGGTCACTAGAGACTTTGCCAAATTGCACTTCACGACGATAGGCAATTTTGGCAGCTGGATCATAAACATAAATGGTAGAAATTTTATTTTCAGAGCTAAATGACGGACGGCGTATATGCACCACTGAGGATAATTTTTCAATAATAATTTCACCTTCTATACTCAGATCCGGTCGAAGTCCCTGAATAGAGCTTGTATCAAATTTCACGTCTATTTTTACAACACCATCACTAACAGTTGGATCAATCCGTGTTAAAACACCCTCTGCTATCGCCGTACGTAAATTGAGTTTTACTTTTTGGCCTATTTGTAACAAGTTTGATTTAACTTCTGGTACTTCTATATAGCCAATAACGTCACTGGGGTTAATAATCTTTACTATTGATGCGCCCGCTTCAACTTTTTGCCCAATTTGAGGTAAAATCTGTTGAACGACACCGCTGATTTTTGACCTTATATTTAAAGAGTCTAATAATTTTTCCTTAAACACTAAATTACTTTTCATCTGTTCAATAACTGCAATAAAGGACTTTTTTTGGGCATCTACATCAAGCTTCAACATTTCTAGCTTCTTTTCTTCAGTTTTCCAAATAACATGACGGGAATGTGCTCGAACTTTAATCCTCTGGTAGGCTAACTCGCTAATGGCACTATTTTTATTTTTACGCAAATTATTTAGGGCATCCAACTCTAACTGCACGTCAAGGTAATCCGAGTTTGCGACCTGAATTGCTAGTTGTTGGCTAATAATAGATGTGTCAAAACCTTGAACTCTAGCTTCATTTATTGCTATCTGGGACACTAATGTTGATTGATCTTCCTTAATTTTTCTTACCAGCTCAGGATTAGATAACTTAACGATTAGTGTTCCTTCTTGAACTGGCATTCCTGGTTTTGCCAATATTTCATCTACACGACCTTCAGTTTCAGAACTTAACCAATAAATATCCCTGGGTACTAATTTCCCATATCCCTTGACAGTAATAGCAAAGTCATCATATTTGGCTTTATCAATTAACAGCGTTGACTTTTTCACTGTCATCGTTGCAGGTCTAATTACTTGACTAACAATAAAAACCAATACGGATATAACTATTCCCGAAAATACTAGCAGAAATATCGTTCGATTTTTTTTCCAGAAACTTTTTTTCTTAACTACATCCATAATCTTTGAATAACTTCCTTAATTGATGTCAAATACGAAATAAACTATCAAGCACAGCTGTAATATTTTCAATTGAGCTTGCTTCAATTTTTACACGTTTGTTAATAATCACTGCCGGTGTGCCACGAACGCTATACAGTTTTAATTTGAATTGATTTGAAGTCAGAATATCTTCAACCCATTTCGCTTTTTCTGACTCAATATACTCATCTGATATTTTAAGCGATTCGGCGATTTTTAAAACAACATTCCGGTCAAAAATATCTTGTTCTAACTCATACTTAAAACGAAATATTTCAGAACTTGCCTCATTCTCTTTTCCCAAGCTGTTTGCTATAGCATATAGCCTATTGGCATAATCTGGCTGTTCAGTAAAAACAACAGGTAATAATTTCATCTGAAGTTTATCGCCATATTTGCTTTTTAATTCCGGGAGAGTGTTTTTAAACATGCGATAACAAGGGCCGCATGAAAAGTTAATAACCTCTTCAATTTCAACACTATCCAAAGAGTTTTTGTCGTAGGAATGAACTAATTCATACTCGCCTGAGTAGAGTTCATAGCTAGGTGAACAAGCAGTTAAAGTGAGCACCAATAGCAAAGAAATAAGCTTTAAAAAAAACCTGATTTGCATAATATATTCCTCTATTATTTAATAACTTTCCAATTCAAATTGTTTGACAATACTGTTAATGTCTGAATGTTCATATTGTGATTCTTTCAATTCTCCATCTAATAGTTTTAATACTCGATCAGACTGAGAAAAATATTGAACGTCATGACTGACAACAATTACCACCTTTCCCTTAGCCTTTAGATCAGGCAGTAACTTGCGATAAAACAAATTCCTGAAAAACGGATCTTGATCAGCAGCCCATTCATCAAAGACAACAATGGGTTTATTCTCTACATACAATTGAAATAAGGCTAGTCGCTTTTTTTGTCCTTGAGATAAATTGATAGTTGAAAATGAGTCTGATTCCAGGCTGACAACTTTATTCAAATGTAATTCTTCTAATAACGCATCATATGTTTCTGAATCAACACTATTGCCAAACTCACTAATTACATCTTTCATTAAGTAGTAATCAGAAAAAATTGCACTGAACTGATTTCGATATTCTTCTTCGCTTGAATCAAAATTTTCCAGCCCTACCTTTCCGCTTTGTGGTAAATACAAGCCACAAATCAACTTAATTAAAGTAGATTTACCACATCCATTACCTCCTACAATAAAAACCACTTCACCAGAAGATAGTGATAAATTTACAGGGCCTACACTAAATGGTTTTGAATCGTCAGTTTTCGGATAAGTAAAACATGCATTTTCTAAGGTAAGGGTGAATGTTTTAGGTAATTTCTCTGTGTTTTTATCATCTAAAGTATTGACTTCTTCTAATTTCGTGATTTGTTTTAATTTGTCAAGAGAAATAATTGCTCTGTTAATATTTGGCAATCCGCTGATAATGGTGGCAATTGGGCCACGAATAAATAAAATGACTAATAAAAAATTACTTAATTCAACAATAGGTGCATTAATCAAACTATTAGCTATGAAAATCATCAAAACCAACATACTTAATACCAGAGCTTCAGCAAAATCCATAGCAAAAAAAGAAAGGCGATCTCCCTCATATTCGGATTTCTGAATATCCTCAGTAGTCAATAATATGCGACGGCTGAATAGAAAAGAGCGACGTAGACGGTTTAACGACATCTCTTTATGTCCTAAGCTGAGAGCTGCTATATGATTCTGGTAATCATCAAGGATCTCTCTTAGACGTCTATATTTTTTATTCATCGATCGAACAACAAATGAAATGATAATAGTCCCCGAAATAAGCACTCCGATAAAGGTAGCGAACATTATCATGTTGACATACAATAGATACACAAATGCAACAAAAATATAACAAAGGCTAAAGAAAATAGTTGGCAACATAGCAATTACATTTGCGACTCTGGAAGTATCTTCTGTAAGATTTACACGCACTTTTGAGTCACCAATATTTTCTATTTCGGTAAATTGAGCTCTTAACACTTTCTCTGATAAATGTTCTCTTAAAAGGCGAGTAACCGTTGTAGAAATAAAAGCAACACGGTCATTTGCGATAAATCCTATTACAAAACTTAGCAAAACACCTGATAACAGTATAATGTAACTGTTAAGGCTTGTTTCATGTGTTGTGGCAACGAAGTCACTTATTGTAGAAATAATTAGAAATGACAATAGTACCTTTGCTACTCCTCCAACTAAGGCAACAGCTAAATGAGCTTTAAGTTCTCTTAATGTATTCTTAATAAATACCATTTAAATCCTGAAATAAATATATGTTGGCTCTGAATGACAAATATACATTCTAAGTGAATTTTGTTAATACTACAGCATGTGAAAATTAATCAAATTCTGAAGTTTGACAGCCGTAAGGACTTACTCTAAATATTAAACAAGAGAAAAATGATTCTAACGTTAGAAGCTTATGTCCTTTAAAACCAGACAATAACAAGCTGACTAACCGCACCAATTTTTTTGGACTGTAGTTATGATATATTTAGAATATAATAAGTAACTATTCAGCTAATCTCAGGAATTTAAACCGTTACAGTCCGTTCAATGATTCGTTGAATAGTAACATTTTTGTGTTTATTGATAACTAATAAATTATTATTTTAAGTTTAGAGTATTTATCATTAAGATTAGGCCATTCTTACACCCAAAGGCAGTGTTTCAGCCCATATATTCTCTCTAAACAGATATCTATTGCTTTTGAATTTCCTACAAATTTTTAACTTGAGGGTAATTCATTATCTGATGAGCAGATTGAATACTATACTTCATGATTTACAGCAAGATTATACAAAAGAGGTTGATTTATATTGTTCAACCTTCTTAATATTGATTAATCTTATTAATACTGGTTAACCTTAACAATAAATAAAGAAATTATTCTTATAATAATTACTCATTTTTATTGAATTTTCTTGAAGAGTCAACCTTTTAGCTGAAATAAATTGAAGTATTCGTATTGAGATGATAATTTGTTGTTCAGCTTACTCTGGTCATACCTTTTGCCAAATATTCATCTAGTGCGTTACTGGCAGCTTCAGATATTATTCCTTTTAGAGAGAGAGAGAGCCCTTTTACAGAACTGTATCTATCGTCTGAAAAAGATTCACTTTCTGGAGCCTGATCAAGTAAATTTGCGACTTCTAACTCTAAAAGATTGATTAATATATCACGTGATATAACAATTGTTTTCTTTTTGATAGTGTCAAATATGATAAAGGTCGTGATTTTATTCCGTTTTAACGATGATAGATGCGAAAAGAAACTTCTGCGATCGCAAACACAAAACAGATACACCAGCTCTTCACTTTCTGTTCCGATTAAATGTTGGATCTCAGCTCTTTTGTCGAGTGAAACTGATTTTCTTTCAAAATCTTTAGTTCCATAAATACTATGATACAAACCGGCTAGAACAAGAGATTTAGATGCTCCCCAATCGCTTAATAGTTCAGCTGTACCTTTTAAATGGTTGAGGAAATCACCTTTAGCGTGTTCTACCTTATTCAAACCCAGTTTAGAAAGATATTCAATATGTTTGTCATTCATTTATAAAATTCCTCAATTGTCACCCTTTTTTTGGGGACTTGTTACGTTCATTATTGTTAACTGTGAAACTGAGTATTTATATCAAATCTCTGTTTTAGGCTTGTTATTATTCCAGCTATTACTTGATTTCGTTCAAGAATGTTTCAATAAAACACAGTATTCTTGTTGGAGGTATTTTCAAGAATTGTAGTTTACTTTAATCAATAACCTTATATAATGACCAGGAAAAATCTAGCGAAATCGTCTGATAGTGTTGCAATAATAGCAAATGCTCTGTGAAATTCAGAACAGAAAAAGCTGAGAATGAACGCACATAAGCAATATGAATATTACGCTTGGGATTTTGTTTGTAGGTTTCGTGCAATCCTTGCAATACTTCAGTCAGAAGCTGTTCTTTAAATGGATCATACATAAAAATAAGCAGATCTCCATCTGGAAAATTGTAAGTCATAACATCTGAGTTACTTATTACGATCTCTGATTTCAAGCGAATTTTTTGCTTAAACAGGGCAACATTGTCTAATGCCTGTTTAACCAGTGATTCTGATAGTTCTACCCCTTCCACCTTTTTAAAAGGATGTTGAGCTGCCAGCATAAGTGCTCTGCCAAGTCCACTACCCAGATCCACAAAACTATGTTCACTAAAATCATTCCCAACAATACGTCGAACTGTTTTCAATACATGCTTGATCACTTTGGTCGGGGTGGGTGAATAACCTTTACCAGCATCACGCTGCTCCAGGTTAAAGCCCAGGTCGCTATAAGCAATGTGATTGGTGGTATTGGTTAGATATTTTTTATCAAACTTGTCTTTAGGATCACTTGATAAGAGATATCCGACCACATTCCTGAAAGTTGCTCCAAAACCAAAAACATCAAAATTAGTTTTGATAATTTTTAATGCCTCTGTAGTATTCGGATTTAGATTCATTATATTCTCCCTTGAAATTTGTCACATAATTTGAATTTTATTAAATTTTTTAATTTATGCAGATCATCTGTTTTTAGGTTAGCCTTGATTACATATATACATCAAGGTTAAATTTAGAATAGTATTGAAATACCAGACTTTGTTGTAGATAATCTACCAGTAACCATAAAAATGATGCAAGTAATATTAAATTATTTTTCTTAAATCACGATGTTTTATTTATGTAAACAGGAAGAAAGATTTCATGATGGAGATCTGAAGTCATTTTCATTGTTACTTGTTTTATCCTAAATATATTGAGAAACACATATGAAAATAGATAGAGTTTCGACACTTACCCAAAAAGAATTTAAACACAATTACCTTGAACCAGGGCTCCCTGTCATTATCACTGAGGCGATCAAAGATTGGCCTGCGACAAAGAATTGGTCGCCAGATTTTTTCAAAACAAAATATGGCGATTGTGATATTCAAATCCAAGTGTTGGAAAGAGAAATAGCCAGTAATACAGAAATTTGGCTTAAAGAACTGCAACATGAAAAAATGACTATCCGTAAATATCTTGATCAAATCGATAAATATGGAAAAGAGATAGGTGGTCGTCGTTATGCGGCGCAATGGCCACTGGCTTTAATTAACAAGTCTCTGAAAGATGATATCGGCAAATTAGATATTTATCCGGAAAATTGGGAGAAACTACGAGAAGGCCTGCGAAAATCCCGATTATTTGGGTTCACGCCATTATTATGGATAGGACCCGCAGGTTGTGTAACTGGTTTACATTATGACATATTTGAAAACTTTTTTTTTCAATTTTACGGTAAAAAAAATTGGACTATATTTCCTGCTTCTCAAAATGAATCGCTTTATTTACCTTCGTATTTAAGACAACCTCACCATAGTCCCGTTGATTGTGAAAATCCAGATCTTCACCGGTTTCCCAAGTTTAAAAACACAACACCAATAACATTTACAACAAACCCAGGAGAAATGCTTTATCTCCCAGGACATTGGGCACATCATGTGCGCACGATCGAATATTCAATTTCAGTCAATATGTGGTGGGTGACATCTTTTAGAAATTTTCTTTTTATCACTAGTTCTTATTTATGGAGTCAATTCAGGAGAAAAAAGAAATTACCCATAGTAACATAAATATTTAATATAACTGTCCAGCAATTTAAAGCCATAGTGACATTATAAGATCAAGTTTTATTGGTTTACTATAAGTCACTTTGAAACAGTAATTTCTGAAGCTTTATTATAAAACACTAAGAAAACACTATATACAGGAGTTTTTTAAAGGTATTGTTTTCTAATTAGTGTAGTTATTGGGTAGAGTAATAAGAAAAAACAACTTATTTTTATTATTACTCTTTATCCTGTTGTACCATTAATTTACCATTTAATGTCATAGCTCCATCTTTTATAACAAGATCACCATACCATGTTGAACCATAAAATAGTCCATCAAGATACAAGTCTTTTTTATATCTACCCATAATCTTCAACTCATGAGAATTTTCTTTTCCACCAAATACAACAGTATGTTTTAAAGGACTTGGAGAAGTTTTTCCAACTGTTTGAATTCGCATTAGATCAGCCGAATATGGTTCAAGTATTTTGATTGTGAGCCCAGGATGGATAACGTTATACTCTACCCAATTTTCATTTATTCTTCGTCCCTCATCAGCTCCCGTCATTCCCAGAATTTTAGTACATCCCGATAGACAAATAATTGACATAAAGATAAATAATTTAAAAGACAATTTCATGTTTGTTCCTGATAAAGTTAGTTTGAATGATAATTAATACTTGTTATAAATTCTGTAATCATTCCATTGACGCATTAACGGGTATTTTCTGTTCCAGGTAGTAGTAATATGTATAGAATGGTCGTATTCATATCAATACTTCAAATATTTCCTCTTCCTTATCTGCTGGCATCATTGTTGCACCGCATTCATTCTGGGAAGCGTCGATGAATTCGCTAAGTAGTGCAATGGTCTGGAGTTCAAAAATAGTCTTGCTTGGCAAATTGACCCCAAACTTCTGTGCAAGCCGACTCTGGAGCGTAGTTGCATTTATGGAGTTACCCCCTGCAGCAAAGAAGTTATCGTCAACACCGATATCGCTACGTCCAAGCACTTCACACCAAATTCTGGTTACACTTTGCTCTGTCATACTAAGCTCTCGCTGAACACATACACCAGCTATCATTTCTTGGAGATCCATCGGGATGTTTTCGCGGTCAATTTTTCCAGTCGGACCTACATTAAAAGCACCAACGCGATAAAATCTGGTCGGGAGCATATAAAGTGGTAATCTAGTTGATAATTCTGCAAATAAATCATTTATCAGCTCAGCTTTATCTTTATGCTCTTCACTATTACTATTGATTACACAATAAGCAACCAATTCACCTTCTCCTTCCTCTGACGTTTCCAGTTTAACAATCGAGTCATCAATCAATGCCATTGATTTAAGAGTATACTCGATTTCTTCCAGTTCAATCCTATTGCCACGTAATTTAACCTGGTTGTCGATACGACCATGAAAATAAATCTGCTCATCACGACCTTTACTAACCAGATCTCCTGTGCGATACATACGTTCTTGTTGATCTGTAATAAATGGATTGGAAATAAATCGCTCAGCGGTTAACTCTGGTTGGTTTATGTAATGCTCCGCTACACAAATTCCTCCTATGTATAGCTCCCCGATAACACCTGTAGGAACTTCATTGCGTTGCTCATCTAAAATATACAACAAAGTATTTGCTAATGCATGACCCAGGGTGATTGGTTGATCCGCAAATACTCTGGTTCGGCTGGACATTACTGTTGCTTCAGTAGGTCCATACATATTCCATAAACTATCGGTGTAGCGAAGTATCTGATTAGCGATATTTGGAGTCAAAGGTTCACCACATAATATCACTTCAGTTTTTGCTGCTATGTGTAAACCACTATCCAGAAGATGTCGAATACGACTGGGCGTTGTCTGAATGAAAGTTGGTTTTTTTGCAGCAATAAGCTGACACAATTCTGTCGGTTCGGACAATTGTGAACCGCTGGCCATTATTATTGTGGCTCCCTGAATGATGGGTAAGATGAGTTCCGTAACCGATATGTCGAAAGCAATCGTAGTCATTGCAAGCACTCGGTCTTGTGGCGCAATGCCCGGTTCGATTTTCATCTGCTCACAGTAGTTGGCAACTGATCGGCGTGAAACCACAACGCCTTTGGGTTTACCCGTGCTGCCTGATGTAAAGATCACATATGCCGGTAATCTATCAGACAGATGTGGCAACTCAATCGCCTGCTCATCATCCTGAATTGCAAACAGCGCCCCATCAGTAATAACTGTGGTTTCACCGAAGCTACGGCTAGCAGCGATACTTTCATTAGCCAGCACTGCGTCCGGCTCAGCTACATCAAGAATATCCAGTATTCGTGATTCAGGGTGATGCTCATCCAGTGCTACATAACAACCTCCTGCCATCCAGATCCCAAGTAGTATTGGTACAAGGTATACGTCTCTTTTAAGCATTACAGCAATAATACTGCCTTCAGTAATATTATGTTTATTGTGTAAATTCACAGCCACCTGTCTGGCAACTTTCAATAATTCTTCATAACTTAGCTCAGCATCGTCCGAACATAATGCCACTTTAGTTGGATTTAAGGCGATCCCTCGCTGCAGCATTGTTAACAAAGATGAAACAGAATTAGACGAAGTTACAGATGTTGTAATTCTGTCAGCACGACGATTATTTGAAAGCATCGTATGTAGTTCGGCAATCTGATAACTATTACCCTGCTCAACAACCTGAGCTGCACACTCTTGTAGATCTTTAATAATCTCTTTTATGCTCAACTCATCCAATCCGTCTTTAGCCCAGTCAACTTTGAATAGAAACTCTTGCTCAGCTTCACTTACAAAGAACTCCAGATTACTTTGAGTAGCCAGGCGTGGAACTGGCAGGTTGCTAATTAACTGTTGATTGAGCATCAAATGCTGCTCACGTTCACCACAGATAAACTCACCCAAACCTTCGGTTTGATAATTAGCCTGATAAGCGAAAGATATTTGTGACAATTGGTTGATATTAATCCCTGAGTCAGAAGCAACTGCTTTGAGTGCCGCATAGACATGACTGTTCTGATTTTCCAGGCAAGTTAATACTTCATCTTTCATGTTAAGTATGTGTTGCCCTACAGCCATAGATGGGGAAATCTGACTGCCAATCCAGACAGGATTAACCATTGTACCGATCACATTTGCCCACTGGTATTCACTACGACCAGAGAACGGTGAAGTTACCAGAAGCTTATCTGTTCCAACATAACGATGCATTACCTGACAGAAAAGACTCATTAATATCGAATAATCCGAACAGCTATATTGTGATGACAGCTGTTTGATGTTTTTCAAAAATGCAGCACCCGAACGAATATATAGAGAACTTGCAGGCTCGGTATGTCTACTGTTAAAAAAAGTATTATTGTACTGAGTATTCATTTTGCGCAATTTATTGATCCAGTAATCACGCTGTACAGGTTCATTATCGTTATTGCCGTAACTGGCTAACCTTTGTACATGGCAGAATCTTGCATATTCCAACGACTGTACCGCTGTGTCTGCATTCCAACCGCTATTATATTTACCATACAACTCCAACAATTGTTTAGTCAATTGCACCAAAGATAACAAATCCAAAATTGAATGATGGCCGACAATAGCCAATTTTTTCATTTTACCATCGACAACAAAAAGCCCAATACGCAATAGTGCATCACTGCTCAAATCAAATGATTTGTTGACGTATTCAGTCATTGATTTTTTCACCTCACTATCGCTATCAACAGTTAAAGACTCTATGTTTATGATGTCTCTTTTCCTGACTCTGTTGAGTTTTTCTGTATTAGAATAGTTGCTCAATAGTAGAGGATTCTCCAGAACGATATAATTTATCGCCTTTTGTAAAGTTGCAATGTTGATGTTTTTTTCAGTAGAAAAAGCCATCCACACATTTAACGAAGATGGATTTTTCAAATAATGATGCAAGTGAACGAAATGTTCCTCGCTAACAGAGGGAATATCTGTATTAATGACTTTTTCAGAATTCTGCTGATTGCTTGTAATGGAGCTCATTTTGGCTGCTAAAGTTTGCACATTGGTGTCTTCAAACTCACTCATATGCAAGTTCAGACCATAGTTTCTATTAAGCATGCTGGTAAACTGAATTAATGCCAGTGAGTCCAGTCCCATCTGACTAATTAATGAAAGATTAGTGATTCCATTCACTGCGAACTTGTCTTGCAGTAACTGCATCAGTAGTATTTCGGAGGCTGTAAAATTTTCGAAATTATTATTGGCAGCAACAGCTTTACGAGCAGGTGACGTTAAACGTTTTAATCGGCCTTCCCTATAATGTTTGGCCACTTCCAGACGGCGCATTTTACCGCTGGTTGTTTTTGGTAATGATACCGGTTTCACAAGAACCAGCTCATGTAACGCAACCCCTATTTCGTCTGCAATTTTTTCTCGTGCGGCTTGAGTAACCGCCTGGACGTTGATTTTACGTATATAAGTTCGGGCTACTTCCTGTACCACGACCAATTGTTCGACGCCATTAACAAGAACGGAAACTGCTGCACCGCCACTAATGATCAAACCAGGCGCAAGTTGTTGTACAACCTGCTCAATTTCTGTAGGAAAGTAATTTTGCCCCCGAATAATAATTAGATCTTTTATGCGACCGGTAACAAACAACGAAGTGCCCAGCATAAATCCAAGATCTCCAGTACGCAAATAAGTCTGGTTATTTCCACCATCAATAGCTGCCCCAAATGTCTCTCGGGTTATATCCTCTTTTTTCCAATAACCGTTGGCAACACTTTTACCACGTACCCAGATCTCTCCAATAGTTCCCTCTGATAAAACTCTAAAACTTTCAGGATCTACAATAGACATTGATACCGTATCCGGGATTGTTCCGGAACTCACCAACTTAATTGAATCTACTGATTGCGGTTCAACTTCTGCTTTGCCTGTTTGTAACATTTTTTTATTGAACTGACCGAATACCGGCACTTCATTACTTTTTTTAGCCGTCACAAGTAATGTCGATTCAGCTAGTCCATAACAAGGTAAAAATGAGTTTTTGTCAAAACCGGTGGATTTAAATTTGCTTGCAAACTGATCCAGCGTTTCAGCTAAAACAGGCTCGGCGCCGTTGTAAGCCACTCGCCAGCTTGAGAGATCAAGACCATTGAGTACCTCTTCCTGAATATTTTCTGTTACCAGACGATAGGAGAAATCAGGTCCCCCACTAATAGTGCCACGATAGCGGCTAATTGCGATCAACCAGGAATCTGGCCTTGAAATAAAAGTAGTAGGAGACATAAGCACACATGCCGCACCAATACAAAATGGATGTAATAAATTTCCAATCAACCCCATGTCATGAAATAGAGGCAACCAGCCAACAACAACATCATGCTTTGAACTACCAAACGATGACTGGATTAACATTTCATTATCGAGGATATTGTTGTGAGTCACCATAACCCCTTTAGGTTCGCTGGTAGAACCAGAGGTATATTGCAAAAATGCAGTATGGGCAGGAGATAATATGGGTTTAGACCATCGTTCAGACAAGGTACTGGGAATTTGGCATACATCTATCTCTGTTAAATCACACAGATCAGACAAACAGTATTTGGACATAATGCTGCTTTCACTCAAAATGCAGACACAACTGGCATCAGTGATAGTCAGTCGTAAACGCTCGGCACTTTTGGCATTATTTCTCGGAGGTACTGAAGGAACTGGAACAAAACCACCGTAAATCGCACCCAGGAACGCACTAATGAAATTAATACCTTGTTCAAAAATTAATAAAACAGCAGCACCTTCGCTATAGCTGGCTCGCAAACATGTAGCAATAGCGCGTGCTCTTTGGTCGAGCATGGCATAATTCAAAGTAGACTTCTCTTCCAGATCATTATTCAGGAAGGTATAGGCAATCTTATTTGGACATTCACGTGCCCATTGCTGGCCGATATCAATTAAATTCATCATATTAGAGCTCGCTATTTATTATCCTTTCAGCCACACACTTTTTAAAAGTTGGTAATTAGAGGTAGAACACCGTAGCAGCATTAAGTGTTCCGAATTTTTTTGTCCGGCAATAGCAATGTTATTTGCGCGGCAAGCTTCCAAATTAAGACTTGGATCTGAGACACACAGTGAGTGTCAGCGCCATTTTTGATGAAGATCTTACTTTTACCTTGATTAGGACATCTACCCGAATAGCTCTCAGCTATCCTGAAACAGGTCAGTTAATTCACCCAACAATTTAATGCTGAAAGTTTATAACCTGTGCCAGAATGACTTGGTCTTCGATATGGGTGATACTACTGCCCGATAACAGATACTTTATGGGTAACTGAAATTGTTTTTCTTGTTTTTGATATCAATTATTCTTGAATTACACTGGGTGGTTTGTTTTGGTTTCTTTTTGTCTTCAACTGAGATCGCTATACTTAAGCTAAAAATCCCAGCTCCAATATCTATAAAGTCGAAATCCAGCACTCTCAATAACTTCATAACACATAAAAAACATTTTTGAAGTTCAATGAAGAATAACTCAAACCAAAACCAGTTTTCAACATTTATATTAGAGGAAATGACTTCAAAGCCACGGATAGTGCATTTGAACCCTTTGTTCCAAAAGAGTTTCAACAACATTTCATGCTAGCTGGTTTTGATTTATCTTATTTTAATAAGCTTAGTGCTATTTTCAGAACCACATTGAATACCAAGGCATCATTTCCTTTACGTATTCTTGACTCATCCACTTTAAAAAGTCATACCTAACATCCAATACATACTTTCTAAAACTATGAGTTTATCTTGAAATGGTTGGAATTTTTTTATTCTTTTGAATAATAATTTACTTTTTTAACAAGTTTATTTAGAAGGTTTTGTCGACAATATGGTCGCATTTGTTTGACCTTAAACAAATATAACGCTATATTGTCGACAATTAATGCGGAGAATTCTAATTCTAGCTTTTATGACACCTTTCGACGAACAGCCTGTTACCACAACCGATAAAACCTTTATCCAATTAAGAAAGAACATTGTTGAAGGAGTGATCCCGTCTGGCTTAAAGTTGAGTGAAATGGAATTATCAACAAAATACCTGGTAAGTCGCGCGGTGATCCGAGAAGCCATTAATAGATTAGAGTCTTGCCATCTTGTCGAACGTAAAGCCAATATCGGTGCCAGAGTAGTGGCTTTAACTCCTGATGGATTAGTCGAGCTTTATCAAGTCAGGGAATCGCTTGAAGGCATGGCAGCTCGACTTGCAGCAACCAATATGACCGACGAAGAAATTGCCGACTTAAACGTCTTATTGAGTTCCCATTTTCAAACAGTACAAACTGGCGAGACATATTATCAAGAAGCGGGCGATGTTGATTTTCATTACCGTATCATATTGGGTAGTAAAAACACCCATCTTATATCTATACTCATAGATGGTATCTATCATTTAATACGCATGTACCGAGTACAACTTGGTATGGCCGGGCCCAGGGTGACAACCGCCTTCGATGAACACAAACATATTGTTCAGGCCATTTCTAACCGAGATGCAGAGCTGGCCGAAATATTAATGCGGCGTCATATCTCCTACACCAGGCAGAATATGCAAAATATATTAACCAGAAATCTATAACTATTTTTCAATTAATCAGTGACTTAAAGCACTAACTTATAGTGGAAACTATTATGAACACAACATACCGCAAGACATTACAGGGTACTGAGTTGGACTATTTCGACACTCGTAGCGCCATCAATGAAATTAAGCCTGGCGCCTACGATAAACTGCCCTACACTTCTCGAGTATTAGCAGAAAATCTGGTACGCCGCTGCGATCCCGAGTTATTGACCGATTCCCTGAAACAAATCATTGAACGTAAGCGCGAGCTGGACTTCCCCTGGTTTCCAGCACGTGTGGTCTGTCATGATATTCTCGGTCAAACCGCATTAGTTGATCTTGCTGGTTTGCGTGATGCGATTGCCGATAAAGGTGGCGATCCATCTCAAATCAATCCTGTTGTTCCAACACAGCTTATTGTTGATCATTCACTGGCAGTTGAACATGCTGGTTTTGAAAAAGACGCATTTGAAAAAAACCGCGCCATTGAAGACCGCCGTAATGAAGACCGTTTCCATTTTATCAACTGGACCAAAACTGCGTTTAAAAATGTTGATGTGATACCACCGGGTAACGGCATTATGCACCAGATCAATCTGGAGCGAATGTCACCGGTAATTCAAGCGCGTGACGGCGTTGCTTTCCCCGATACTTTGGTGGGTACTGACAGTCACACCCCGATGGTGGATGCACTTGGTGTGCTCGCCGTGGGTGTGGGCGGACTTGAAGCCGAAAGTGTGATGCTTGGACGCGCATCTTACATACGACTGCCCGATATCATAGGTGTGGAGCTGACCGGCAAGCCGCAACCGGGTATCACCAGTACAGATATCGTACTTGCATTAACAGAATTCTTACGTCACGAAAAAGTTGTTTCCAGTTACCTTGAATTTTATGGAGATGGTGCTGCACATCTAACCTTAGGTGATCGAGCAACCATTTCTAATATGACTCCTGAATTTGGTGCTACAGCGGCGATGTTTTCTATCGATCAGCAAACAATTGATTACCTTAAACTAACAGGGCGTGAAGATGACCAGGTTAAACTCGTTGAAAGCTATGCCAAAGAGACAGGTTTATGGGCAGATAGTCTTAAAAATGCCGAATACGAACGTGTGCTTAAGTTCGATTTATCATCTGTTGTACGTAACATCGCAGGCCCCTCAAATCCACACAATAGGGTAGCAACTTCTGAACTTGCTCAACAAGGTATTAGTGGTAAGGTCGAAAATGTAGCGGGACAAATGCCCGACGGCGCTTGTATCATAGCGGCAATTACCAGTTGCACAAACACCAGCAATCCGCGCAATATGATTGCTGCAGGCCTAATTGCACGAAACGCTAATGCTTTGGGTTTAACGCGTAAACCCTGGGTAAAAACATCCCTGGCTCCTGGCTCAAAAGCTGTAGAACTCTATCTGCAAGAGGCCAAATTACTACCTGAACTTGAACAATTAGGTTTTGGTATTGTGGGCTTTGCCTGCACTTCCTGTAATGGAATGAGCGGAGCTTTAGATCCGGTTATTCAAAAAGAAGTTTTAGAGCGTGATCTTTATACCACCGCAGTTTTATCCGGTAACCGCAACTTTGATGGTCGTATTCACCCACATGCCAAAGAAGCTTTTCTGGCTTCGCCTCCTTTGGTGGTAGCTTATGCCATTGCTGGTACCATCCGCTTTGATATAGAACGTGATGCATTGGGAACAGATAAAAATGGAAATCCAATAACACTCAAAGACATCTGGCCTTCTGATGAAGAGATCAACGAGGTTATCAAACAAAGTGTTAAACCTGAGCAATTCCGCAAAGTTTATGATCCGATGTTTGATCTTAAAGTTGAGTATGGTGAAAAGAACAACCCTCTGTATGATTGGCGTCCACAAACTACCTATATCCGACGTCCACCCTATTGGGAAGGTGCATTGGCTGGTGAACGTACAATGAAAGCAATGCGTCCATTGGCGGTATTAGGAGACAATATCACAACCGATCACCTTTCACCTTCTAACGCTATTCAAGCTTCCAGTGCTGCTGGTGAGTATCTGGCTAAAATGGGATTACCAGAAGAGGACTTTAATTCCTACGCCACTCATCGTGGTGATCATCTTACTGCTCAACGTGCGACATTTGCCAATCCTAAACTGTTGAACGAAATGGTGCAGGAAAATGGTCAGATCAAACAAGGCTCACTAGCCCGTATTGAACCTGAAGGAAAAGTGACTCGTATGTGGGAAGCTATTGAGACCTACATGGCTCGCAAACAACCGCTTATTATCGTTGCCGGTGCAGACTACGGTCAAGGCTCCTCTCGCGATTGGGCTGCCAAAGGCGTACGCCTGGCGGGAGTTGAAGTGATCGCAGCTGAAGGTTTCGAGCGTATTCATCGCACTAACTTGATTGGAATGGGTGTATTACCACTAGAGTTTAAAGCAGGTGTAAATCGCAATACACTTAGCATTGACGGGACTGAAACTTTTGATGTGAAAGGTGTACCTACTCCGGGAGCTACTCTGACATTGATTATTAACCGCAAGAATGGCGAAGCTGTGGAGGTCCCAATGACTTGCCGACTCGATACGGCAGAGGAGGTTTCCATTTATGAAGCAGGTGGTGTGTTACAGCGTTTTGCTCAGGACTTCCTGGAGTCTACGGCTAGCTAACAGCCGTAGGTATTTCTAAAACAAACGGCACTTACTATTAATCCAGGTTATACGAATTCAGGTGCCGCTATTTTTACAGAATAATATTTCTTCTAAAGGACAAAATTTCTATGGCCCACGTTCCTCAAATTAAGATCCCCGCTACTTACATGCGCGGTGGTACCAGCAAAGGCGTATTTTTTAACCTTCAGGATCTGCCTGAATCGGCACAGGTTGCGGGCGCTGCACGCGACGCTTTATTGTTGCGTGTTATTGGCAGCCCTGATCCTTACGGCAAACAGACCGATGGAATGGGCGGCGCCACCTCAAGCACCAGCAAAACTGTCATTCTGTCAAAAAGCAGCAAACCAGACCACGATGTCGATTACCTGTTCGGTCAGGTAGCCATCAACAAGCCTTTTGTTGATTGGAGTGGAAACTGTGGCAACTTAACGGCTGCTGTAGGCTCATTTGCAATCAGCAATGGCCTGGTTGATGACAGTCGAATTCCAGAAAATGGCGTTGCCATCGTTCGCATTTGGCAAGCCAATATCAAGAAGACTATCGTCGCTCATGTACCTGTTACCAATGGTGAAGTACAAGAAACCGGTGATTTCGAACTCGACGGCGTGACTTTCCCTGCGGCGGAAGTAGAGGTGGAATTTATGAACCCGTCATCAGGAAACAGCTCAATGTTCCCTACCGGCAATCTGGTCGATGACCTTGAAGTTCCAGGTGTAGGCACCTTTAAAGCAACAATGATTAATGCCGGGATCCCTACTATTTTTCTTAATGCAGAAGACATTGGTTATACAGGTACAGAACTGCAGGGGGCTATTAATGGCGATGAGAAAGCACTCGAAAAATTTGAAACCATTCGTGCTCATGGTGCAGTGCGCATGGGTTTAATTGAAAATATATCACAAGCTGCCGCACGTCAGCACACGCCTAAAGTGGCTTTTGTTGCTAAACCAACTGATTACGTTTCTTCCAGTGGAAAGCAAATTAAAGCTGAAGATATCGATCTGAATGTACGCGCCTTGTCTATGGGGTTGCTACATCACGCCATGATGGGGACTGCTGCTGTTGCCATTGGAACGGCTGCGGCAATTCCAGGTACTTTAGTAAACCTTGCTGCTGGCGGAGGCGAACGTAACGCCGTGCGCTTTGGGCACCCTTCGGGAACTTTGCGTGTTGGAGCAGAAGCCAATCAGGTTGATGGTGAATGGACTGTCAACAAAGCCATTATGAGTCGCAGCGCCCGAGTGCTAATGGAAGGGTGGGTTCGTGTGCCAGGCGATGCTTTTTAAGAAATCAGAGATAAATACGAGGAGGGTACTACCCTCCTCTACTAATGATTTGGGATTTAGGAATTATCTATTACCAATACTCACAAAATCACGATTTTCCGGGCCAGTATAGTTGGCACTTGGTCGGATGATTTTACCGTCAGCCCTCTGCTCCATAACATGGGCAGACCAACCGGTTATACGAGACATGACGAAAATGGGGGTAAACATGGCAGTTGGAATACCCATAGTGTTATAGGCAACTGCTGAGAACCAATCTAAATTTGGAAACATTTTCTTTTGTTCCCACATAACAGATTCCAGTCTTTCAGCTATATCAAACATCTTCATATCGCCCTGGGTTGCAGATAAACCTTTAGCAACATTTTTAATAACGTCATTTCTGGGATCACCAACGGTATAGACAGGATGACCAAAACCAATAACGATTTCTTTACGAGCCATTCTTTCCTTAATGTCAGCTTCGGCTTCGTCAGCATTTTGATAGCGTTTTTGAATTTCTAAAGCAACTTCGTTAGCGCCACCATGTTTTGGACCGCGTAATGCACCAATACCACCGGCAATAGCTGAATACATGTCTGAACCAGTTCCGGCTATTACACGGCAAGCAAAGGTTGAGGCATTAAATTCATGTTCAGCATAAAGGTTCAGTGAAATATTCATGGCTTTTTCCCATTCTTTACTGGGTTGTTCACCATGAAGTAGATTTAAGAAGTGACCACCGATAGAATCATCGTCTGTTTCTACATCAATGGCTTTGCCATTGTGTGAAAAGTGATACCAGTAGAGCAACATAGACCCAAAACTTGCCATTAATTTATCGGCAATATCCTTGGCATCTGCTTCATTATGATCATCTTTTTCTGGCATTAAAGAGCCTAAAACAGAACAACCTGTACGCATGACATCCATAGGGTGAGCAGAAGGAGGAATGGTTTCCAATACTTCTTTTAATGCAACAGGCAAACCTCGAAGTGACTTTAATTTTCGTTTATAAGCCTTTAATTCTGCACTATTTGGAAGGGAACCATGGATTAATAAATGTGCAACTTCTTCAAATTCACATGCTTCTGCAAGATCCAGAATATCGAAACCGCGATAGTGTAAATCATTGCCAGATCTTCCGACGGTACATAGAGCGGTATTGCCTGCCGCAACGCCTGATAAAGCAACGGATTTTTTCTTTTTAGGCAAAAGCTGTTCTTGTTCTGTCATTATTTATTCTCCCTTTGAGAAAAGTTCATCTAATTTTTGTTCGTATTCGTGGTAACCCAGATAATCGTAGAGTTCTTCTCTTGTTTGAAGAGTATCCATAACATCGCGTTGGTGGCCATTTTTGCGTACAGATTGATAGAAGTTTAGCGCAGCTTTGTTCATAGCGCGATAGGCTCCACAACAATACAGCACTATATCAACGCCGGCTTCGCCGAGCTCTGGTGTTGAAAACAACGGAGTTTGACCAAACTCTGTAATATTGGCCAAAATAGGTACTGATACTGCATCTTTGAATTTCCTGTAATCCTCCAGTCGATTAATGGCTTCGGGGAATACCATATCAGCTCCAGCTTGCACACAGGCTTGCGCTCGTTCAATAGCGGATTCAATACCTTCGACAGCCAGGGCATCAGTTCTGGCCATGATGACAAAATCATCATCAATTCTGGCATCAACTGCGGCTTTAATTCGATCAACCATTTCAGCTTGAGAAACAATTTCTTTATTAGGACGATGGCCACAGCGTTTAGCAGCGACCTGATCTTCAATGTGACATCCAGCTGCACCGGCTCTGGTCATTAATCTTACAGTTCTGGCAATATTAAATGCCCCACCAAATCCTGTATCAGCATCTACCATTAAGGGTAAATCACAGGTATCAGTAATTCGGCGGATATCAATAAGAACATCTTCCAGTCCACTAACACCCAGATCCGGCATACCCAGAGAATTTGCGGCCAGCCCACCTCCTGATAAATAAATCGCTTTATAACCGGTTCTTTTTGCCATTCTTGCGGCAAACGCGGTAATGGCTCCCATCAGTTGTAACGGTTGTTCATCTTCGACTGCCTGTCGAAATTTTGCACCTGCACTCTCAATAGTCATATGACACCTTTATTAAATTAAATATATATGAAACTTTGAAAATCATTAGCTTATCAGATTTACTTACTCGAAACTCGAAACTCGAAACTCGAAACTCGAAACTCGAAACTCGAAACTCGAAACTCGACAAAAATGCATGGAGCAATTTTTGAACAGCTTTAGCTGGCCCGAAGGGCGAGCAACATGGATGTTGCAAGTAAACTCTTATTTGGCCGCCTGTATATTAGCCCGCCAAATAGCAGGACCAGTTTTGTGAACCGATTCGCCGGAGCTATCAACAGCAACAGTTACCGGCATATCTTGAACTTGAAACTCATAAATGGCTTCCATTCCCAATTCTTCAAATGCTACTACTCTGGCACTTTTGATAGCTTTGGAAACAAGATAAGCAGCACCACCCACCGCCATTAAATAAGCTGATTGATGTTTTTTAATGGATGCAATGGTTTGATCACCCCGCTCTGCTTTACCAATCATGCCTAGTAAGCCTGTTTTGTCTAACATCATTTCGGTGAATTTATCCATTCTTGTTGCAGTTGTAGGTCCCGCCGGACCTACTACTTCATCACCAACCGGGTCAACCGGGCCAACGTAATAAATAAACTTACCTTTAAAATCAACGCCGTCCGGTAATGGTTCTCCGTTATCCAACAAACCGGCAATTTTTTTGTGAGCAGCATCTCGACCCGTTAACATGGATCCTGATAACAACAGAGTTTCACCTGGCTTCCAGCTTTTAACATCATCAGGGGTAATGAGATCTAAATTAACTTTTCTGGCTGTATCCCCTGCTGACCAGGAAATTTCCGGCCAGTCATTTAAATCAGGTGTGGGTAATTCAGCTGCACCAGAGCCATCAAGTTCAAAATGAAGGTGGCGTGTGGCAGCACAATTAGGGATCATGGCAACTGGTTTTGAAGCAGCATGAGTTGGAGAATCTTTGATCTTAATATCCAACACAGTAGTTAATCCACCTAAGCCTTGAGCGCCAATTCCTAACTCATTCACTTTTTGATAAAGCTCCAGACGAAGTTTATCAACGGTATTAGCCGCTCCATTTTCTTCTAATTCGTGAATATCCACCGGATCCATTAAAGATTCTTTCGCCAAAACCATGGCTTTCTCAGCAGTACCGCCAATGCCAATACCTAACATACCGGGAGGACACCACCCAGCCCCCATCATTGGAACTGTTTTTAAGACCCAATCTACAATGGAGTCACTTGGATTCAACATCACAAATTTAGCTTTGTTCTCAGAACCTCCCCCTTTAGCAGCAACAGTCACATCAACTTTATCACCAGGAACCATTTCAATATGAACGACTGCCGGCGTATTGTCTCCAGTATTTTTACGAGTACCAGCAGGATCTGCCACAATGGACTGTCTTAGAGGATTTTCAGGGTTGGAATAGGCTCTTCTGACACCTTCATCAACCATTTCCTGCACGGTTAAGTCAGAATTCCATTGAACATTCATACCTATTTTAACAAATGCGGTAACAATTCCGGTATCCTGGCAAACAGGTCTATGGCCATAAGCCGACATTCTCGAATTGATGAGGATCTGAGCCATGGCATCTTTAGCCGCAGAACTCTGTTCCTTGTCATAAGCTTTAGTCAATGCCTGAATAAAATCTTTTGGATGAAAATAGGAAATGTATTGTAGAGCCTGCTCTACTGAGTCAATTAAATCGTCTTTGTTGATAATTGTCATGTATGACACCAGAAATTGAAAAAAATTTTATTGATAGAACAAAGTTCTTCAATAGCTTATTAAGTTTGCTCTCCCAATTATACACCAGTTAATTATATGGTGAATGTTATCTCATGGTTAAATCGAGCATAATATGAAGCTACTTTTAATATTTCAAACAGAAGGTTACTCTAGTCCGACCAGTTGAGCAATATTAACCACGAATTATTAAGAACAGTGTAATATTCGTTAAAGATGCTACCTATATTGTTTGTTGAATGCATCAAGAAACAAACCTAATTGCTCTTCAGGCAGCTCATTAATGCCAGCCGCACCAGCTCGACCTCCGCCAGTTGGAAACTGGCTAACCAGCAGATCCGCACCTTTTTTATTATTTAAGGGGGCACGTATACTCACCAGATAGTTTGAATTAGCTTTTTTCGTGAGCACTGCATGTGCTCGTTCAGGGTATTGGTTTGCAAGATTGTTGGAGTAAACTCCACTGACTCTTCTGGCCCATTTTTCATTTGGCAACATAAAAGCTGCTGTAGAAGAAGTCTGCTCAAGGGCTTTCAATTCAGTTGCCATATGCATATCTTGCTGATAACCCGTTTCAAGTTGTTCAAAGGTATCTGTAACATCAGCAATAAATTCTAATGGCGATTTATAGTCAATTAAAAGCCGATAAAGATCTGCTGGATGAAAGAATAGATCATCCAGGCCAGCGCCATAACCGTTATAGTTGATATAAATTCCCAGTTTTTTTAACTTTTCCAATTCAGTTTGATTAAACCCGGCATCTTTTCCTGCCTGGAATGCGACTTTTGATAAATTGTCTCCAAAAGCTGCTGTTATCGCCCAACCCTGATAGGCTCTATTGAGGAATTTGTTAATTATGAGGGCAGTACAGACATCTGCTGATGTATCTATTAATGCTTTGAGATGTGAGTTTTGTGGTATGCCTCCGGACTGATGATGATCAGCATAAAGAACATCAACCTGATTTTCGAGAAGACAGTTCAAGTCATCAACGTTTTTTGCCATTGAGATATCTAGCACCGTAACCCTGTCACCAGCTTTTGCATTGACGTTTTTAAGTAATTGGATATCACGTTTTACACCTGTAATAAGTGTGGAAACAACAGGATCAGCCAACCTGAGCTGGATCAATGAACAGATCCCATCAGCATCACCATTAAAAACATCAAAATAATTCATTTATCTATTTCTCTTCTATCTAACTGTTCCCGATAAGTGTATCCTTTTTTCTAACTTCATCCAATTAACTTATTATTTTAATTGGACTTTATACACCCTTTCACCTGATACTGAATAAACATATATGAGAACTTCACAAAATAAATTGCTTAGCCTACTATTAACAGTATCTGCTCTATTATGGATCAATCAGGCTCAATCTGGAGACAAACAATCCATGTCTGTTCAAAATTCAGCTGTAACAAAATTTCAACCGGCAATGTTTAGAGAGAATTCTGCTCATACTGGCATAGTATCAGGTGAAGGAATTACAAAAGCCCCAAAACTTTTATGGAAATATAATACCGGTGGCCCTGTAGAATCCTCCTTGATTGTTTCAGGCGATATTGTTCTTGCCGGTTCCTTCAATAAACAGTTACTCGCTTTAAATAAAGATACAGGCGAACTTATCTGGTCTTTTGCCGTCAATGGTTTATTACGATCAACAGCAACGGTAGTAGATGGCCTGGTTTATTTTGGTGCAGATGATAATAAATTTTATGCCGTAGAAATAAACACAGGCAAACAACGCTGGTCATTTAATCTGGGAGAAGGTGGTCAACAATCCTCCCCTGCAGTCGTAGATGGAATAGTATATTTTGGTGCCTTTGATCATCACGTTTATGCCCTTGATGCTCAAACAGGTAATGCATTATGGCATTACAAAACGGGTGGTGGGATCTTATCATCTCCTAATGTAGTTGAAGGTATTGTCTATATCGGCTCTATGGATCATAAGATCCATGCTATTGATGCAAAAAGTGGAAAAGCCATATGGGTTTATGAAACAGGTGATAATGTATTTTCCTCTCCCGCTATTGTAAATAAAACACTCTATATTGGCTCAGATGATAAACATATTTATGCCCTCAATGCCCTAACTGGAAAAGTAATATGGAAAGTCCTCACTCAGGGTGATGTTTTCAGTTCTCCTGCAATTATTGATAATCAGCTGATAGTCGGAAGCCGTGACGGAATTTTAAGATCTCTCAATGCAGCAACAGGCTCTGTGATCTGGAGAAAGAATTTAAATGGCGCTATTTTTGGTTCTGCAGCTGTGACTGAAAACCTGATATTCATAGGTTCAAGTGATAATCACCTTTATGCACTCTCAACAAAAACAGGTGAGACACAATGGAGGTACCATGTAGAGGGAAAAGTTTGGACATCGGCTACAGTTGTTGATGATCGGATCTATTTTGGCAGCCATGATGGTTATTTATATGCTATAGAATAAATTACTACAAAAGAAATTAAACCAATTCCAAATCAGGTTAAATATATTTCCTGTTGGTTATTCATAACGAGCTAATAGTCAAGCATTATTGTTACATACAGGTAAAAGTTTAAAATAGTATATATTTTACACATAAATCCTTAATAAATTATTTCAAATCTTAATGATCTTAGTTCAAATACAGTGCAAACAAGACATTAATAAAATTAAAAACGTTAAAATGTCGAAATATTACATATAAAATTAATACCGTGATTTAATTAATTGTTTTTTTTGAATTTTTTATTATATTTTCTTTTATTCTGAAACATTTAATCTACACTTATATCTAAGTAAACAAAATTATAAATTTATTTCTGGGGTGGAAAAATAAATTTAACTTTAAACTAGCAACAGAACCAATTCACTAAAACTCACCTGTATGAATTAATTTATCCATACAGATAAATAGATATTTTTCAAATAATTTGAGGGTATGTGCATGAAACCAAGAATTCCTTTTATGGAAATAGGGTTAAACCGCCTGATAAAAACGTGTTTAATGGGGTTGTTTATTGCTGCAAACAGTATGAATATATGGGCAGAAACTACCGACAAAGATATGAAAATCGCTATGCGAGCGATAAAGTTTTTATCTGAAGGGCCTAAGGGTAATGTAAAAGCTGCAATTGTTTATAACCCGGCTGACTCCGCTTCACAACAAGATGCTAACACAATAAAAGCTTTTATCTCGAAAAACCCTAAAGCAGGTGCCGCAACACTGAACCCTACATTGGTTGATGTTAGTGCTTTGAGTGAAATTCAAGGTAGTGCTGTTGTTTTGCTAACAACTAACATTGCAGCAAATCATGCCGCTATTTTTGCTGAAACAATTAAAGTAGGAGCTGTTTCTATATCTACCGATAAATCCTGTGTTAAAAATGGCCATTGCGTGCTTGGAATTTCATCAAGCCCCAAGGTTGAAATCTTTGTAAACAAGGCAGCTGCGCTTGAAACAGAAACAAATTTTAAAACAGCTTTTATGATGTTGGTAAACGTCTTGTAAGGTTAATAAATCATTCAGTTTTTAAAGTTTATTTAATAGAAGGTCTCACACTATGCCTAATCAACACAATTTTCCAAGTAAAAGAAGTATAGTTGCCAAGTCTATTTTATTGGCGATAAGTGTTTCATTAACCAATGTCTCTGCTCAGGGCATTGACTATGGTTCTTTTGAAGAACTTTTTGAAGAATCCGTAACAACAAGCGCAACAGGTAAACCTCAAAGAGCCAGCGAAACACCGGTTCCTATGACAATTGTGACCGCCGATGACATTCGAAGAGTTGGCGCAACTAATATCCCAGATGCAATTCGTCATGTCGTTGGCGTTGATGTTGTCAGATCAGGTAAAGAAGCCGCTGATGTGGGGGTTAGAGGTTTTAACTCTCCTTACAATCCTAGATTATTAGTATTAGTTAATGGAAGACAGGTTTATTCTGATCATTTTGGAATGACTTTTTGGAACTCAATTCCGGTACAAATGTCAGAAATTCGTCAAATAGAAGTTGTTAGGGGACCCAATACAGCCCTCTTTGGTTTTAATGCTGCAACAGGTGCAATCAATATTGTTACTTATAATCCTTTATATGACGATGTGAGCGACGTAAAACTAATCGTAGGAACTGAAAGTAGTAAAGAGATTTCCTTTACTAAAACTCATCGTTGGGACAAAGGAGGCATATTAATTTCTGCAAGCCATCTTGAAGCTGATGCCTTTGATGTTGATGGACCACGAGTTATTCCAGAAACTGATCCTGAAACATCTATGATTAGGTTTCAGGGTGAATTCCGCTTAGATGAAAAATCAGAATTTAGCACTGAATTTACCTATTCCACCACGGAACGCTCCGGATTTACCCCGGTATTTACAGGGTCATCACCTGAAGTGGATACAAGTTCATTTATGTTTAGTTATGTGAGGGACAGTTCTTATGGTCTGATAAAGGCACAGATTTATCGTAACGACCTTGAGCACGATACCACTGTTATAGGTTTTGGAGACTTGCTTTATGACAATGACTTAACTGTTTTTCAGGTTGAAGATTTGTTTAGTGTAGGCACAGACCATAACTTTAGACTTTTTACTGAATATAGAGATAATAACTTCGAAGGTAATTTTGATGTCACTTTCCCTGATGGTGTCACAATCAGAAACCCATTAGGAGATAGTACTGAATCATCCATTAACTCTCTAGCTTTGAGTGGCATGTGGGACTGGGCAATAAATAGTAAATTTAATTTAAATGTCAGCTTACGATATGACACTGTGGATGTAGATCGAGATGGTTTCACTATTCCAGGAAGTGGCATTACTAATGCGCAATTTGATGCTGTCGATATTGAGCAGCTTACCTTTAATACAGGCTTAATCTGGAATGTAACGGACACCGATCGTTTTACTCTTTCAGTAGCCAGAGGCGCAAAACTTCCCAGCTTAATCGACTTTAGTGCAGCTGCTATTGGGCCTGCGCCTCTTCCCTTTCAACCACCAGGTCAGGCCCCACGTTCAACTTTTACCGTCTTTGGTAATGCTAACCTGGAAGCGGCTGAAATTGATAGTTTGAATTTGTCTTATATTAAAAAATTGGAGAATATAAATGGGCAGCTGGAAATTAACCTGTTTCACTCAGAAATAGATAGCATCGCATCATTAGCCAGTTTTATCCCTGAATTTCCTCCTCTGCCACCACCAGGTAGCCCTCCTCCACCAGGTCCTGTCAATGCGTTGAGCCAAATTCAAGATGTAGGCAGTAGTGAAGAAGATGGTATTGAAATAGAACTTTCAGGAAAAAGTGGAGATCTACATTGGGGATTTAACTATGCATTTACCGATGTTGACGATGACATTAATAATGTTCGAAATCCTGCCGGAGGCTCTGGATTTTTAGATGCTGCTGATTTTGAATTAGGCACACCTGAACAGGTTTTGAATCTAAATATAGGTACTATTTTTAATTCACAATGGGATGCAGATGTTTATGTACAATGGCGAGATAGTCGCGAATTATTCAGAGCGCAACTCAGCCCACAGGGAGGACAATTTAACCTGGTCGCAGTCGATGATTTATTAACATTCAGCGGTCAAGTGACTTATCACTTCAATAACAATTGGAACTTGCGTTTAAGCGCAGTCGGTTTAGGTGAAGATGATTACCTTGAGAGTGCCGCAGATGAGATTAACTCACAAGTTTATCTTACATTATCTGGAAGTTTCTAAGGTTAGAAAAATTCAGGCCGATAATACTAATAAGTTAGTACAACTAATAAGTACTATCAACTAACTAGAGATGATTTCTGGAAGTTGATAGTATAATTTGGGTGATATGGATTCATGCTTTCAATTTTGAAGTTTTCAAACTGGTCTATTTTAGTAAAAATTTTACTGATGCTTGCTATTGCTTTTATTAGCATGGTAGTTGTAGCTGTAACAACCGTTTCAAGTCTAAAACAATCTGTTGGTGGAATTAACAACGTCATTAATGAAGGCTTACAACCAGCCCTCAATGTTAGTGGTATAGGTCTGGCTGTAAAAAATGGAGAGTCAGAACTTTATCAATTATTAACACAAAGTGCAGCAGGAAGTGAAGTAGATGTTGAGCAGGAAGTACTCGTAATTCAAGGAAACCTGTCTAAGATTATTTCTCAGTTGCAAGAATTGTTAAAGCTGGCCAAAACGGACAAACAGCTAACCTCGTTAAAATCAGCAATCGACGATCTTACACAGTATCACGATGCTATTGAAGTGGTTGGTAGCATGGTTGAACTAGATTTTGCATCAGCGGTTGGCATGTTAGAACCATTTTCGAACCTCTCAGACAATGTCAATAAAACCATTCAGGAACTTATCAAACAAAGCAGTTTAAATGCCGAAAACATTGCCCATCAAACAGCAGGAGATGCTGAAACTGCTGAAGATATTGCTTCGACCGTAACCATCACTTCTATAATCATTTTGCTCATTATTTCCTTGTTTATTGTTCATGGAATGACATCTCGACTTAAGAAATTATCATTAGCAATTGTTGAGGTTGCTGAGACAGGAGAATTTAGCCACCAATTCAAAATAGAGGGTAAAGACGAAGTAGGTTTGGCAGGAGAAGCTTTTAGAAAACTGCTACAAAATGTTGGAACAACTATGGAAGAAGTTACGAGAGTAATGGAAGCAATGGCCTCAGGACATTTTGTTAATATTTCTAAAGCAAAGAGAGAGTCCCTGACAAATGAATCAAAATTAAAAAATGCAAAAGGACAGTTAGATCGTTTACGTTATGCTGTTAGAGTGACAGAGGCTCACCTGGCCCATACCATTGATCTTGCAAGTTCAGCAGCACAACATTTAAGCTCAAGTGTTATAGATTTATCTTCAAATCAGGAAGAACTCAATCAACAAAGCGATATACAACAACAAAGCGTCATTCATACTGTAAATGATATGAATGAAATTGCTGAAATGATTGAAGCAACAGATAAAAGAACAACTGCTTTTAACGATGTTATTCGAACAACAGCAAAACAAACAAAAGCCAGCGAAGAAATGGTCATTAAGGCACTTGATGCAATGACTTCAATTGCTGAGGCCAACAATAATGTGGTTAAGATCTCGGGAAAAATTGATGAAATTGCTGCACATACAAATCTTCTGGCATTAAATGCCTCGATTGAGTCAGCACGAGCAGGAGAGCATGGGCGTGGTTTCAGCGTTGTAGCTGATGAAATTCGTAGACTCGCCATCAGTTCTACAGAATCAACAAGTGAGATCAAGAAATTAATTGATGATACGTCTTTACAAATTGATGAAGGTTCTAATCTGGTTAAGGAAGTGAGTGAATCGATGAATGCAATAACGGAAAAAGTAAATGATGTTAGTAAGGAAGTTGATCAAATCACCTACACCAGCAGTCAACAAAAATTACGAGTTGATACCGTTAATGAGTCAATGGATGAATTGAAAAACATCAATGATCAAAATAAAACTTTAACCGAACAGGTATCTTCTACTTTTAAATCTATGGAAGACAAAACAAACCATCTCGTTAACCTTATGGACTTCTTTAAAATTGAAGGAGAAAGAGAAGAATAGCTTCCCTCTTCCATAAATTAACTTATCATCGATAACCTTTCGTATCACCCTAATCAGCATTTAACATGTTAGAAATATTATGTTATAAAATTAAACGGCAACTATTCAGCGAGTTGTTAAATGTGCCTGTAGCTGTTCAGGTTGCCTCTAAAATGAGTCTCAGGCTTTTAGCTCCTGCAAAACCTGTGTACATGCCATCCATGGCAATAAGTTCGAGGCAAAAAATGTGAGTATACTCGATTATTTGACCATTTTTGAACGATGAAATGGCTCATTTTAGGGGTAAGCTGAATAGTTATATTAAACGCTTATTTTTCAAACGAGATACTTATGCTTAAACTCAGTAAATTACGATTTCTATGGTTATTTGTATTATCTCCAGTGCAATTTTTTTCCTTAAGTACTCACACCTTTGCAGAAGAAGCTTTACAATCCGGTTCTTTTCAAACAAATAAATCTATCACTAACAAATTTACCAAACTTACTGAAATAAAGGTAGGTAAAGCCCCCCATGGCATTCGCTTTCATAATGAGAAAATTTATATTGCCATGGCGGGTGATGATGAAATTTGGGTGCTTGATGGAAAATCCTATAAATTGTTAGATAAATGGCCGGTCAAAGGCGCACCTCTGGATCTGGTTCGGCTTGATGAAGGCTGGTTAGTGGCACCTTTTAGTCAGAATTATCTGATTGAATTATCAGAACAGGGTAAAACTGGTAAAAGCTGGCCTGTAGCAAAAGGACCCAGTTTATTTACACCTTATCAAAATGGCACTCTGACTTATATTGTGAACGAATTTGAAGACAAGCTTACTGTATTTGATACGCATTTGAAAACCGTCATTAATTCAATAGATACAGGTGATCGCCCCTATCCTGCCGACGTTATTGCTAAAAATAATCGTGCTTTTGTACCTAATCGTGATGAAGATACTGTCAGTGTGATTGATTTGAATCAGGGAAAACACCTCACAAAGGTAAAAACCTGTGACAAACCCGAAGGCGGTGCTCTTACCATGGATAGTAAAACCTACATGGTAACCTGTTCCGGCGACAATAAGGTTTTATTTATAGATACAAAATCTTATCAGGTAACAGCCACTATCAGCAAAGGTATAGAGTCTCGACCCTTTGCGGTCACTGCTGGTGAAGATGGTCGATTTGCCTATGTCAACAATGCTGGAGGCACTAAGATCTCGGTTATTGATATACCCGCTAAAAAAGTGGTTCACCAACTGGATGTCGGGCAACAGCCAATCGTTATGCGTGTGTATAACGATCTTTTGCTGGTTACCAGTGAAGTGAGTAATACGCTTAGTGCATTTACCATACCTGGTAAGCCATAACATAATCGCTGTTGTTTATTTTATGGATTAGTAGCTTATAAATAGTCAGCTATGCATCTCTTGGTAACATTTTTTCTATAGTGTTAATCAGTTTCAAGTTTTGTCTAAAACCTTTAGCACTGGAATCAATGTTACCAGCTATCGTTTTTTCCTGATTAGCTAATGCCCAGATAACATGCTCACGGATCAGTTCAGACTTGTGTTCGAGTTTGTTCTTCAACACCTGTTGAATTTGTTTAGTCGGTTTAGCATTACCTAAAGCCACGGCAATATTTCTCATCCAACAATCATAACCAATCCGACGAATTGGAGATCCTTCGGTTCGTTTTAAAAACTCCTCTTCAGTCCAGTTAAATAAACCAACAAGTTCAGTTTCGTTAAAATTATTACGAGGTTTAAAATCATCCATTGTAGTCAGGTTTGAAAAGCGATTCCAAGGACAGGTTAGCTGGCAATCATCACAACCATAGATGCGATTTCCCATCAGCGAGCGAAACTCTTCTGGAATACTCCCCCTCAACTCTATGGTTAAATAAGAAATACAACGACGTGAATCAACTACATAGGGCGCAACAATAGCTTGAGTAGGACAAATACTCATACAGGCAGTACAACTGCCACAGCCCTCCTCTACTGGCTTATCAATCGGTAAGGGTAGATCGGTATAGATCTCTCCCAAAAAAAACCAGGAGCCAGCTTCCTTATGAATTAATAAACTATGCTTCCCTGTAAAGCCAATGCCAGCTCTGGTTGCAATGGCTCGTTCCATAACAGGTGCACTATCCACAAAAACACGATGACCAAATTCACCCGTATACAGAGTTATTTTATTGGCCAGAAGCTGTAGCTTTTTACGGATCAGCTTGTGGTAATCTCTACCCAGGGCATAACGTGCAATGTAGGCCTGATCATCCTTACCCAAACTTTGACTAAAATTGGCATTTTCAGGGAGATAGTCCATTCGCAAAGACAATATGGTTAAAGTCCCTGGAAGCAGCTGTTCGGGACGACTCCTTTTTTGACCATGGCGAGCCATGTAATCCATCTCTCCATGCATTCCCTGCTCTAACCAGGCATTTAAATAGCGTTCATCTTGTGATAAATCAATATCACAAATACCAATTTGCTGGAATCCTAACTCCTTTCCCCAGAGTTTAATAGATTTTGCAAGTGATTGATAATCAATAGATTGTTTGCTTGTAGTCATCAATAGATTGGTAAATTATGTTGTTGTAGGTAGTTTAACACGGATAGGCAGAGATCCTGATAGCAAAAGTGCAGACATAGTTAGGACTCCAGGAGCTATTAGCTTGTTTAAATATGGGGATCAATTTTAGCTTATGTTAGAGTTGTTTTTTGATTATTCAACCCTGTAGCCTACTTTTAACGAAATGTGCATAGTGTAAAATGTTTTGTGCGTAGTCGTACTGGTAGATAGTCAGTGAAGGCCCGTGAGGCCTCCACTTTGGCGGTTAATATTTGTTTGGTGAACCTGCGGTTCATATTTTTTATGTTTTTTACAACTATGATTTAAAGTCGAGTTCTACAAAATCAGAATAATTCGATTCTTTATATTCCCTTTTAGAAGGCCATTTGGCACCTTCCCAACGATTACAGTTAGTTTCGGTAATTTTATTCGTTATGTTTTCCGATGATATAACCCATTGACTTATCTTTCTGGCAGGTGCTTCTTCAGACGGATCTATCTCATGGAATGCGCGTAGCACAGCGCGGCTCACTTTTTGAACAGAGGGAAAGTGTTGATTGATAGCTAATGCGCCCAAATAGACTTGCTCCAATCGTGCCTGGTGTTTAACTTCTCTTTCAAAATTCGAACATTGTAGAATGTCTATACCACGACCTTTAGAGATAAGGAACTTAAAATCAATTCTCTCATTTATTCTCAAACGAGATACGAAATCCGGTAACTTTTCCGTTGTGTTTTCATTTTCATTATTTGGCATTGTGCCGGTAAATAACCAGGCACAGGGTTTAAGACCAAAAGCCCCCTCATGACGAACATAGGTGCCAGACTCTAATAGTGACAGGAAAGCACCATATACGGGATGCCCTTCCAATGATGCATTGATCTCATCTACGTAAACCAGCACAGGTCGGTCACTCTTAGCCTGTTCATTTGCAATTCTATCAAAAAGATCCAGCAAATCATCACGGTGAACCATCTGAGTGATATCAAAGGGAAGAAAAGTAAAGTCAAAAGTTTCTGACAATTTCTTTGCAAAATAGGTTTTTCCTGCACCAGGATCGGCGGTTAGCATAATGCTAACAGATCCCATTCGCAATGAGTCCTTACTAAAGGTTCTTAGTTCTTTTCCAATTTTTTGGATGATTTCCTGCTTCTCCTTAATGCAGGCAACGTAGCCTGGGATAACCGAATAAGAACGAAATATTTCAAGAATATGCTTTTCCCCCCTAGTTATTATTCCTAATTTTTCAGTTGCCTGTTTATAGTCTTCCTGAGCTAACGACCAAGATTTAGCTTTTGATTTGTCTACGGAAAGAGAAGAAGGAGTTTTCTCATCGGAGAAAGGGCGTCGAGTATAGTTATTGGCATTAGTGTATACTTTTTTAATTTCTACGGCCCTCAGCCTACCTCCACTATTATTAATCATTTTATAAATTAAGGAAGCAAAAAACGCTGTTGTCCAGCCAAAATAGACAGACCGTGGATCCGGCTTAATAGTTAACGCTGCGGTGAAATACTTTATATTATCATTATTTTTGCCATTTATTTGTAGTCCTAGAGCTATCATTTCTCGCATGGATGACACCAACACAATATTTTCAATGATTTTGCTGTCTGTGGTAGGGTTGTTCATCAACTGATCTATCTTGTTTTGTATCTGAGGTTTGATTTTATCTTTTCCGACTAGAACCTTGTCGCCAAGATAGATTTTTTTCGTTAATTCAGGTCCCATAAGTAAAAGTTTAACTGTCCCTTTCTTAATATTTTGTAACCATTTAGGCTCTAGCTCTTTGCTCCTGATATACCAATCTGCCCCTACGTGTTTGCTATCAAGTTCTGTTATTAGCTCTTGAGTAATAACCCCCTTATTCCCTTCGATAAGATCAAATATTACGATAATAGGGTTCTTTATAACTTTTATAATTTTTGGAATTTTACGTCGTTTTTGATTGTTTTTTTGGTCGAATTCAGT
>JBFFIY010000015.1:0-50850 GCA_041556195.1 Enterobacterales bacterium | reverse complement strand
GGTTTTTTTGTAATCTTTTTTTTAGTGAATACAATTATTTTCCTCTCAAGCAATACCCCTGACCTCGCCTGGTCTCAATAAATGACTTGCCAAGACGTTGTCTTAATCGATTGATATAAACTTCAATTACATTGCTATCTTTTAAATGTTGTTCTTCATATATTCGTTCACTCAACTCTGTTTTTGATACTATTTTCCCTGGATTCATCATTAAATAATACAATAATTTATATTCAACACCCGTTAACTGATAGTTTTCCCCTGTTGTAGTTAATACAGACTGTTTGTCCACATCCAGAGTCACTCCATAATGATTCAAATAATTGTCAGTATGACCAAACTTACGACGCACCAAAGCTTCTAATCTTGCTAACAACTCCTGTGAATGAAATGGTTTTCCAAGGTAATCATCCGCTCCAGCTTTTAAACCATCAACTCGCTCGTGCCAGGCATCTCTTGCGGTAAGTATCAAAACAGGCATTTCTAAACCCTGTTTACGCCAGTTTCTTAATACCTCTAATCCTGATTTTCCAGGCAATCCCAAATCCAGGATCACCAAATCAAATATTTCTTCCTTTCCTAAAAACTCACCATCAATACCATTATCACTATGTTCAACCGCATAGCCAGCGGCTTTTAAGTCTGTCTTTAGCTTTAAAACCAATGCGAGATCATCTTCAATCAATAATAACTTCAATTTTCAATTTCCTCTTCCAACCATTCACCAGTTGAGGCATCAATCTTTATTTCAACAATAACTGCATCATCACGCATTACTTTCAACTCATAAATAATACGCCCATTTTCCTTTTCAACTTCCACATCAAGTAAACGCCCATTAATCCTTTTTTTATATTTATCCATTATAGTATCCAGAGACTTCACACGACCATCTTTTACCCATTGCAAAACCTGAGTCGACAGATCATTCCGAGGATCTGCCATCAATGGTAAAACATTAGTCATCCCAACGACCAAAACCAGGAATATAAACATTGTCTTCATCAAATTCCCCTTTAACTGCATCTTTGTGGCAACGATCACAATGACTGAAAGAAATTACTTTGGGATTATCAATAACCATGGGCTTTGTCATTTCATCATGTTCATGAATAAAATAAGGTAACTCCGTAATTCGTAACGGTGCTTTAGCTGGAATATTACGTGACATTTTATTCAAACGAGAAGGAGTTAAACGGTTTAATGCCTGCTGCTCAAGAAAAGACTTTATATGTACAGCAGACTCTTTATCAAGCTCTGCGTTATCACCAAAATGATCTTCTAATCCACTCATAATTTCACGCCAACTTTGTGCAGGTAATAGTCCAGGAGGATAAGCTATATGACACTCGCCACACTCGCTTATATAAACTTTATCTACCACATAACGACTATATATACGCTCATGATCTTCATGCTCATTCTTCTCATATTCTTCATCTTCAAAAAAAGTTGCATTAGCACTATGAATACCAACACCCCAAATCCCAAAAGACAACACACCGACTAACATTGATGTTCCGATAAGCCATCTAACTTTACTAATTTTTGCATCCATATGAGTCACCTTTGAATTCTTAAATAACGCGCTACTCTCTTAATTGTGAGCTTTTTATTGAGTTACTACTACACTGCTCTGTTTGAACAGTGGAGTACACTTCTCCAATCGATATTAATTATTGCTTGCTTAACCAATATAAAATATCGGCCTTTTCCTTAACGGTACATTCTCGGCCAAATGTCCATTTACAATTTCGTAAAAACCACTTATTAATTTTTTTACTTTGGGTTAATCGCTCAAAATTGACTGATGGTGCCATAGCCTCAATCAACTTACCTGTTCTTTGATGTTTACCCTGCTGTTTCACCGAATGGGTATGACAATTTGTACAACTACGCCCATTAATATTACTCATCCAGAGTGCCTCACCAGCTTCCTCTGAAAAAGGGCTATCAAGCAATTCTTGATATTGCTTTAACATGGTGTCAGTCACCTCACTTGCCTTAACTGATTGCAATGAAAGGATGATTATTATTAACCATAAACTGTTCAGATATTTCATAACTTTTCACTCAGGCAGTTATCTTCTTTAAACCCAGTACAGTTAACTCTTTCACTTGTTTTTTCTCCCGTAATCATCGCTTTAACCAGATTCTCATTATGCAAAAAACTACTTACTATTGCCCCAGCCACATGTACAAACACCATAAACAAGGTTAAATTTGCAAAGAACTCATGGATCTCCTCTAATAGCTCTTCTGACCAGGAAGACAAGAATGTACCAACCAAAGGCCCCTGTCCTTCTGTTGCATATAAAGACATTCCCGTTACAGTGGCTAGGAAAACAGATAGCAATAGAATGACTATCATCACCGCCCCTGCAGGATTATGACCAAGGTAATGCGTTGGCTTACCAGCCAATAACTGCTTCAGGTAAATTTTGACTTTTGCAGGGCCAACAACAAAATTAGTAAATCGTGCATGATAAGTACCAATCGCACCCCAAACCAGGCGAAATAGAACTAGCAAGGCTATGGTGTAACCAGCATAACTATGAATTAGCATCCAATCATCTTCGGTTAAATATGCAATGAAAAACAAAACAACCAGAGACCAATGAAAAATCCGAATGAGGAGATCCCATACTTTTATGGATTGTGTCGTGTTTTTTGACATAAACTTGCTCTCATTTGAGTGAATATGATCAAGCTTACCTAATGCAAACTTAAATCAAGCTTAAATTTGAGAAGAATAATCTATAAAATCACATCTAAAGCATTGAAAATGAGGATGTAACAAAAACTGTTCGTTGAATTCATCCTCATCTCTCACCTCACACCTTCTTAAAAAAACCAAAAATACTATTCACATAACAGCCATAGAACAGCATAATGCCCTCTATATATCTTCATTTAAGAACAGAAAAGCACTTTTGCCTGTTACACTCTTGCCTATTAAATAACACAACAATTTATGAATAATTCTCTCGGTTTACTCCCTTCTGGTAAATTACGTATTTTTACAACAGCTGACTCCACTGAGTCTTCAGCTAAAACCACGTCGGTTTTAACCGATCTTATCCAGCTTTTTTGTGATAAAAAAGTCTGCGAAGGGCTCTTTGCTCTGGCAACCTTAAATAGTGGCGCTTCTCTTACGCCCAGTTTTCATTTCTGGTATGAATTTGCCTGTCAATATATGACGGCACGTTGTCATAGTATAGAGGGTTCAATGCTTGCAGTGGATCAATCGTTAGTAGCGCTTCAGCCTTTAGACCAGAATAGTGCTGAACATTTATTGATGAGTGCTCCGCCAATGAAAGGCGCTGAATATTTATCCGTTGCAGCTCTACAAAACCAATGGCAGGAGCTTGACCATTGGCTTTGTCAGCAAGTTGCACAACATTTTGATGATCTGGCAGATTTTCTTAAGGCACGAGCCCCCCATTGGCATCAGGTAGGACGGATCTGTTTCCATTTGGCCGAAAATAAGAATGATGCTGATTATCCTTTTGCTTTTATGGCGACATATTCTCCGGCTTATCATCAGGGTAAAAGCCACCACTTGCCTCTGGCTAAAGCCTTGCAGGAATATGCGGGTAATAACAATAAAGCTCGTCTCATGCAGTTGTTAGTACCCATTGATTTAGCCTCTAAATCCAGCGCCCTGGTTAAAGAACTGGTGGATTCTGGAGATGTGTATCACCCACTGGCATGGAGTGCTCAAGAAGCCTATCAATTTCTCATGGAAGTACCACTTTTCGAAGAAAGTGGTATTGTGATCCGTTTGCCTGACTGGTGGAAAAAACGTCCCAGAGCTAAAGTGGGTGCAACTTTGAGTGGAGGAATAAGTAACAGTTTTAATGTCGACTCTATGCTGCAATTCGACGTTCACATAGCATTGGGAGACGATAAACTCACCAAAGACGAATGGGATGATTTACTGACTGCTGAGAATGGTTTGGTTTTCATCAAGGGTCAATGGGTTGAGATAGACAAAGAAAAGTTATTAGAGGCCATGGCACAAATGCAAGAACTGCAACAACAGGCTGTTCATGGCGAACTTTCTTTCATCGAAGGTATGCGTTTATTGGCTGGGGCTTCATCAGACTTATCTTTTAGAGATGATGAACAGGCATTTTCGGAGTGGGCTTTTGTTGAAGCAGATCAAAAATTAGCAGAAATTCTCAAACAGATCCGCCAACCTGAAAACCTGAAATCTGTTTTACCCAAAAAACAATTAAAGGCAACATTAAGACCATACCAACAAACAGGTGTGAATTGGCTCTGGTATTTAAACCAGTTAGGTCTGGGCGCTTGTCTCGCCGATGACATGGGACTGGGAAAAACCATCCAAATCATAGCACTGCTGTTGATCTTGAAGAAAAACAAAGTGCGCCATCCCTCGTTACTGATTTTACCCGCGTCTTTAATGGGCAATTGGAAAAATGAGCTTGAAAAATTTGCCCCCTCACTGAAACCTCTTTTTGTACACCCATCTTTAACCAGTAAAGAAAAGTTAGACAAACTCTCAAAAAGAGAAAAACTCACTGATGTTGATCTTATCATTACCACATATGGCATGTTATTACGTCTTAACTGGCTGCAAAACCACCAATGGCAATTGTTGGTTTTAGATGAGGCTCAAGCCATCAAAAATCCGGGAGCGCAACAAAGCAAAGCGGCGAAAAAATTAAAGTCTCACTCGAAAATTGTTTTAACCGGCACCCCCGTTGAAAACAGACTAACCGATTTATGGTCATTGTTTGATTTTATCTGTCCCGGTTTATTGGGCACAGCGACTCGTTTTAAAGAATTTACAAAATCCCTGGCAAAAAGAGAGACAGAGCAATATGCGCCGCTACGAAATTTAGTTCAACCCTACATCTTAAGGCGAATGAAGACAGATAAAAGCATCATCTCTGATCTACCGGATAAAACGGAAGTTTATGCCTACTGTGGACTAGCCAGAGAACAGGCAGCGTTATACCAGAATTCAGTTAATGAATTAGCGACATCATTAAAAACAGAAGATGGCATAAAACGCCGAGGTTTGATCCTCTCTTATCTTTTACGCTTTAAACAAATTTGTAATCACCCCGCTCAATACCTGTCTGATGGTGATTACCAGGCCTCAAAAAGCGGAAAGTTTGCACGATTGGCAGAGATATGTGAAGAAATCAGTACTCGCCAGGAAAAAGTGTTGGTCTTTACCCAATATCGTGAAATGTGTGAACCCCTCGCACACTTTTTACGTGGTTGCTTTAACCGACAAGGTCTAGTGCTGCATGGCGCGGTACCCACAAAAAAACGCCAGCAGATGGTCGATGAGTTTCAAGCGGAAGAAGGCCCACCCTTTTTTGTGCTATCCATCAAAGCAGGGGGAACCGGGTTAACTCTGACCGCCGCTTCACATGTTATTCATTTTGATCGATGGTGGAATCCAGCCGTAGAAAATCAGGCAACGGATCGTGCCTTTCGCATAGGACAAAAGAAAAATGTAATGGTACACAAATTTGTCTGTCTGGGTACTATCGAAGAAAAAATTGATGCTATCATTACAGAAAAAGCAGACATGGCGACTGATGTTCTCGAAGTTGGAGCGCAAACAAAACTAACAGAAATGAGCGATAATGAACTGATCTCACTAGTCAGTTTAGATCTCGAAAAAACACGGTTATAATGTTATTCACCAAAACTTTATTCATCAGAATCTAAAAAAAGAGAAACAATTATGTCATATGGTTGGGCTCCCTACGTTCCTGTCGCTAAACGACGTGCTAAAGCCAAAAAGAAAATGGAGCAACTGCGAAAAAAAGGAAAAAACATACAACCCATTGAAATCGAAGGCCGAAAAATTGCCAAAACTTTTTGGGGAGAAGCCTGGTGTAAGCATTTAGAACAATTTAGTGATTACGACAACCGATTACCACGGGGAAGAACCTACGTCCGTAATGGTTCAGTTTGCCATTTAGAAATAAAAAAGGGAATGATTAAAGCCATTGTTAGTGGTTCAGAAATGTATAACATCAACATCAAAATCAGTCTACTTTCAGGTACGCAATGGCAATCAATTAAAAAGAAAACCGTGGGTAATGTTGGCTCTATTCTGGAATTGTTGCAAGGCAAAATTTCTGATAACGTCATGAATGCCGTAACCGATCCCAATACCGGTTTATTTCCCCGGTTACAGGAAATAAAACTTGAATGCAGCTGTTACGATTGGGCTGAAATGTGCAAACACATTGCAGCAGTACTTTATGGCGTTAGTGCCAGGTTAGATCATTCACCGGAATTACTGTTTTTATTACGTGGGGTCGATCACATGGAGCTGATTGGGTCTGATCTAACAATACCTACAAGCTCTCGCAGAAAACCAAAAGTCACAGCTGATTTATCCGAGCTATTCGGAATTGATTTAGACGAAACCCCAGAGCCCCTGAAAAAGAAGAAGCAAAAGAAAAGCAAAGCCAGCGCAAAGGCAGAAATTTCCACTACAACCATGCCATTTGAACCCGATCAAATCAACATCTCTCGTGGACTACGCGCATCACACTTAAAAAAGTTGAGAAAACAATTTGATATGACAGAGATCGAATTCGCCAAACTTATAGGCAAACAAGTCGCAATGATCCGCCGCTGGGAAATAACAAAGGGAGTTTTAAATCTTCGTAAAGCAAACCTTACCTTGTTAGAAAGTGTATTCAAAATGAATAAGAGTCAGGCCTGGAAAATTATTAAAGTTAATCATAATAATCTATTATAACCTCAACTCTGGATAAGATATGTCATTCAAATTTATTAAAAGTCGAATTTTCAATAGATTACAGGTGTTTATTCTTTGAAAATATTAATTAGTGGGCTCAATATTGGGTTTTTTGTGCTTAGCAAGGCAAAGCTTACGCGTCCTGCTTACGCTCCTTACCTACTTCCTGTAGGCAAATTTGCGAACGAATAGCTGGCTATTTTGAGTAAATTTAACGCCAGGGATGGCATGTACTCTGAAAACGCAGGATGCAATTTTCAGGTAACGCTGAAAAGCGCAAAAATCACTGTATTGAGGGGTGTAGCTTATCCAGAGTTGAGGTTATTATAGAAGATGACAACATTAAAAAACGGTCAAGATCATGAAACTTGAAGAACTAAAAACATATTTACTTGGGAAAACAGGGGCATCAATCGATTATCCTTTTGGTGATGATGTCTCTGTGTTGAAGGTCAAAAACAAAATGTTTGCTCTGGTAGGCCAAAGAGAATGGAAAGGCAAATCTACAATGATGCTTAATCTTAAAATTGATCCTGACGAATCATTTATGCTTAGAGATCTCTACCCCTCTATAACCACGGGCTATCATATGTCAAAAAAGCACTGGATTAGTGTGTATTTCGATGGCTCAGTACCAGAGGATGAAGTCGAGCGATTAATTGACAACTCCTATACCCTGGTCGTTAACAATCTTCCTAAATTACAGCGTTTATCTCTGTTACCCTAAATTCCACTATCCCACTATTAACCTTTTTTCCCACATGGCCTGGTAAGGTTTCTCACGGGTTTTAGCAATTTCTCTACCCAGATCTGAAACAGCAATTATTGGTTCTATGTATGGCTGAAATCCCGTAGATTGGTCTACAGCTTTATACCAATGATCCGCCCAAACACCATCTGAGTCACGACGACCTTTTGGCCAATGTAGCATTTGTTCGGAAAAGTTGATCTCAAATAATTCACAAATTTGCTCTAAAATATTCTTCGGGTTTTTGAGCACGTCTTTTGAATCAAATACAGACACTTTGGCTTCATCGCGATGAAATAATTCACCATTAATATTGTTCTGAATATCTACATTGCGCGGATCAGTCTGATGCTAGTGTGTGCCATTACCTATGATGAACTCGTAGTTTTTAGTCGAATTACCTTGAACTAGTCATAGGATCTTTTTTTGTCAATGAATATAAAAAATTAGAACCTTTCAGATAAAGCAATAGTGAAAAACAACTGGGCAACCAGCAGTTTTGAACTGACATCCTTAAACCTACAATCTGTTTTAACTCATTTCCGAACAGCTTCATGGCAAAAAAGGCTATTTTAGCCTATCCAATTTAACTGTTTTTCTACTTTACCCTGTAGCATCAAACCCTAATCATTCACCAGCTCTTAGGAATAACAATTATTCTCGCTAGTACACCAAATAACCCTTTGATATAGATAACATTTTGTTCTCAGATAATTAATTTTATCTGTTTTGTCAACCAATTAACCCCATGATCGTTATAAAAAGGACTAAAACTATTTTAATCAACTGGACAGATTGCTATGCTGTTAACCACTACCGTTGGAATCAACCTGGAAAAAAAACCAAAAAAGTCCATGGCTAAACCACTGAGTGAAGAAAAACGACGTTCTCTTAATCATTTTCTGGCTTCAGTTGAGCGTAGGGCATTTGCCATGGCTAACATGGCGGTAACTAATCCTGATGATGCTCTTGAAATCGTTCAGGATAGCATGCTAAAACTGACTCAGCTTTATAGCCATAAGTCGGAAGATGAATGGGCACCATTATTTCATCGTATTTTACAAAATCATATTCGAGACTGGTTCAGGCGTAATAAAGTAAAAAATCGCCTGTTTGGATGGTTTGGAGGTTGGCTTCAAAGAGAGTCAGACTATATTAACCCTGTAGAACAAAGTGCTGCCCCTGATCACACCTCTCCTCACAGAGAAGTACAGTCACAATTAGGTAATCAGAAATTAGCGAAGGCCTTAAAGACATTATCAATACGCCAACAACAGGCATTCATTTTACGAGCATGGGAAGGCATGGACGTAAAAGAAACAGCATTTGCAATGGATTGTTCTGAAGGTTCGGTTAAAACCCACTATTCACGAGCTATTCATACTTTAAGAGCTTTATTACAAGACTGGGTTCCTGGAGTGGAAAGTCCATGACTGATCAATTTGAAGACAAACTAAATAAACAAACCAGTGAACTGTTAGAGCAACAGTCTAAGCAGCTTGATTTAAAAACTCAACTGGCCCTGGAGCGAGCCCGTAAAATAGCGCTTGATTCAGCCAATATCAGTCCTCATTCAACTATTTATGGAAATGTTTTAATTCTTTTTCATCAACATTTCATCAAATTAATGGCCTCTGGTTTGATTTTAGCCGTTCTCATTTGGTTCAGTATGTCAACACAACAAAAATCAACCGAAATAACGACACCCTTTACTGATCTGGAGTTACTTGCCGGGGATGAATCTCTGGAATTCTACGAACAATTAAGTTTTTATGAATGGCTGGAGAATGATGGCGGCTAAATCTTTCATTGTAATTAAAACAACAATCGGTTTTGAACTCAAATTGGGACTGGGACTTAGCTTAGGCTTATTTATTTCAAATCTATCCGCCACAGCACCAAAAATAACCGTAAGAGAAAACTCAAAACCCAATATCGAATTTTTAAAATTTCTTGGCGAGTGGCAAGACGAGAAAGGTGAATTAATAGAGTCCGAACTTTTTGAAACAATTAAATCATTAGAAGATAAATCTAAAAAAATCATGAAACCAACAACTAATACTTTACCAAAGAAGGAGGATGAAAATGAATTACCGTCTCATTAAAATCATCAGCCTACTATTTGTCAGCTGGTTATTTTTTACATCGGGATCTGGCCATGCCAAAGATAATGCCATAAAAGAAGTTACGGCTCCAGGTTGGCAACAACTTAAGTCTAATGAGCAACAGTTATTGTCTCCTTATAAAAAAAACTGGGATCAATTGCCTGTTCAAACACGTTTAAGAGTTCTAATGGGATTAAAAACCTGGAGCAATATGTCTCCAGAACAAAAACAGCGTGCTTCAGAAAGGTTTAGCCAATGGCAACAACTTCCAGATGACCAAAGAGATCTGATCCGTAGTAAATACCAGATATTTAAACAACTACCACCAGAACAGAGAAAAAAATTAATTTCTCGAATGAAGAAATTCAAACAACTACCAAAAAATGAACAACAAACCATAAAAAACCGTTGGAATAAGTTAACCAAAAAACAAAGGCAGAATATAAAAAAACGCTTAAAAAATCGAAACAAAAAACTAATAAATAGAAAACGAAAACCTTAACCTCAAATTAATTTGAATTAATCAGTAAAAAAGTCTTGTAACAAGACTTTTTTTTGGTTTTGTGAACAACATCACAAATACTCAACAACATTTAATTTTTTATGTTTTATTGTCAACCATATTCAAACATCTCCGTTAAAGAGTTAAACATTTAAAAAAATGTTTTTTACTTTTTATTTAAAAACCGGAGAATTATCATGAACAAGAAAACACTATTATCACTAGCCATATCTACCATCCTGTCAATCTCTACTGCGGCAACAGCATTAGCTGACGAACGAAGAGGAAATAATAACAGAGGAGGATATGGAGATATCGAACAAAAGGTAGAAAGGCTTTTTAACATACTTGACACCGATGAAAACAACTCCATTTCTCTTGATGAGCTCCTCTCCAAGAAGCTGGAAAAAGCAGCGAATAAATTTGATCGTCTTGATACAGATGACAACGAGCTTATCAGCCTGGAGGGACTACTTGCGGCACATAATGGGAGAAACAATGATGACATTGACCGTGAAGCTCTTCGTGCCTGTATCGAAGCAGAACCAGGCATTGAATTACCCGAATTTGTAACTCTTGAAGAGCGATTTGATCTGGCTGACAGTAATGATGATGGTTTCATTGACCGGGATGAATTTGCCACAGCTAAAACATCAAATACAACTGAGAAATTTTTATTAATTGATACAGACAATGATGAAGGAATTTCAAAAGAAGAAATGAAGGTAGCTCTGGAAAAACTCTATGCATTGCACAACGCCAGAAGAACATGCCGACAACAACAAGCCGACTTAAGCGATATTATTGGTGAATAATTTCCATAATCGAGCTTCCCAAAATCAGCACGGATAACGCTAAAGTTAAAGTTAAAGTTAAATCTGAAGCCAAAACAAGAATGCCAGTTCAATCTCTGACATTCTTATTTTTTGTAGATAAAGTTCAAATTTATTTCAATTTAGAAAAACTCCACATCTTCATCATTTTTTAGTTCCTGTATCAATTTATGTTCAACTAAATACTGATAATTATCAACTCGATTTCGACCATTTTGTTTTGCATAATAAAGCGCCTGGTCAGCCTCTCCAAAAATAACTATCGGACTGGCATCAGGGCCAATTCTGGTATAACCTACACTTACAGTAATAGAACCAAGCTGTGGAAATTTGCTTACTGATACTTTCTCTTTGAATCGTTCAAGCACTTCCTTCGCCTGACCTAAATCGAGTTCTGATAATAGGACAGCAAATTCTTCCCCACCATATCTAAATAAGGCATCTTCCGAACGAAAACATTTACCCATCATTTGCGCTAACCAGAGTAAGACCTCATCGCCAAATAAATGGCCAAAATTATCATTAACAAGTTTAAAATGATCTATATCTATAATAGCCAAAAAATTATCGTCATTATCCTTTTTTACTCTTCTGTCATTTTCCTTCCTGGATTTTTCTCTTGTCTTTGCTGTTAAGCTAGCTAATCTGGTATCAAAAACCCGGCGATTATACAAACCGGTGAGTGCATCCTTCTCTCCCGCTTTAAGTAGGGTCAGATAATTGCCATAAATTGTCGATATGGCTGTCAAAAACTGTTGATTGTCTTCATTTATGATTACTTCAGGAAGTACTATCAGGTTAATTAACTGTTTTTCAAACTCCAGGGGCCAGAAATGGGTTCCTGGCTTTGGATCAGTTTTACCTGCTTCATATAAATCAAGATACTTTTTAATGCGCTTGAGCATCATTGGTGATAAGGCTTTATTTTGTGAACCCGTTTGCACCACCTCATGCTTATGTCCTTCCACTGTCCAGCGTAGACTTGGTGCATAGGTGCCATTTGAATCTCTTAATCGAATTAGATTGACTCTGGTATCAAGTAACTGTACCAAAGTTTGCACAAGACTTTGTTCCAGATCTTCACGCTCTCTGTTAGAAGACAGTTCAACAAGACATTTTATCAATTGAATCGCGTTATTTGTCAAGTTCTTCACCAACAGGTTAAATATGCCCATAGCACTCTCTCAGCTCATATGGGGAGTCTAATTAGACCATTGTACGAGTTGTATCCACGTCCTGTAGGCACCGCAGTACTGGCTTTCTTCCTAAGTTCCTGATGGGCATGTCGAGAAATTCCATTTCCTTCGTTATATCTGCCTGATCTGGAGCAACTAGTGCTTCGCTTTTGCTTACAGTAGCCGCTAAGCAGGATGCGATAGCTTTAAGCCACCAGGATGGGGGGCTTGACTTGCTGAAACATGCATTTTCAGGTAGTTTGGATATCTTGTACTTTAAGTTTAGCAGACAATCAGGGGATCTTCTTGAAACATTCATATAACAGAGTAAGCCGCTTGTTACATTGGCTGATGGCCATATTGATTATTAGCACAATCATCATTGCTTTTTTTATGGAAGATGCGCCTAAATCTATTCGCTCAACCTTATTTGGGATCCATATTTCATTTGGCGTTTTAATACTTGAATTAATCATTGTAAGACTCGTTTGGAAAATAAAGCATCCCGCACCACCCATGCCATCAGGTGTAGATCCTAAATCAATAAAAATTGGTAAGATTGTTCAACATAGCCTTTATAGCTTAATGTTGCTAACCCCTATTTTGGGCTATCTCATGGTTATTACAAAAGGACGATCGGTCAGTTTTTTCCAACTTTACTCGTTACCTTCTCTAATGGAAAAAAATGAGCAGTTACATGAGGTGTTTGAAACCATCCATATTTATCTTGGCTGGACATTAGCCGCACTGATCATTTTACATCTGTTAGGGGCATTCAAACATAGACGGGCTGGGGATGGCGTCTTTGAGCGCATGTGGCCGAAGAAATAATTTCTGCTTAATTCATGCAATACTTAATTAAACACTAACTTTTCAACAAAAGAATTGAGTTCCTATGAAAGATTTTTTAGCCGTATACGATAATATACTAACCCCTGAACAATGCCGTCATCTGGTTGATAAATTTGACCGTAGCCCGCACAAGAAAGCTGGTGTTGTTGGCCATGGGGTTGATGTCAGCAAAAAAGATAGTACAGATCTACAAATTACTTCTTTTAAAGATTGGCAACAGGAAAATCTCCTTATTCAAAAGGCCACTCTCGCCGGTTTAGTTCAGTATATGCGTGAATATCCTTTTTTATTGGTTGGGGCAGTATCAACATCCATTAAAGATCCCAAAACAGGAGAAATAAGGGTGCTTACCCATGAAGATATCAGGGAAATGAATGACGAAAACCTGGCAGGTATTATCCGCTACATTTATCGTCTGGGCTCAGTCAATATTCAAAAATATAAAAAAGCCAAAGGCGGTTACCACCATTGGCACTCTGAACATTATCCTCACCCCTCAGATCCCAATCAGGATAGTTTGCACAGAGTCTTATTATTCTCATTTTATTTAAATGATATTACTGAAGGTGGAGAAACAGAATTTTTTTATCAGGAAAAGAAAGTACAACCGAAAACAGGTCGGTTAATAATAGCTCCAGCCAGTTTCACCCATACCCATAAAGGCAACGTTCCAAAATCAGGTGATAAGTATTTTTTAACTTCCTGGGTATTATTTCAATCGGCCAAACAACTTTATGCAAATGGTTAAGTAATTGGCCTGTGCTAATTTAAAGAGCTATTTTTCAGAGTCTATATAAAGCCTGTCTTTACCAAAATTATAGAATGACTTTAACCAACTCAAGTAAATGAAGTTCTTGATAAATTGTATCCAGTTGCGCTTTACTTTCCGCATACAAATTAACGGTTATTGAGTGGTATTTACCCGTTTTACTTGGTTTCACATCTGGCGAATAGTCACCTGGAGCATGTTTTTGAATGACCACTAAAACATCTATCAATAATTGCTCTCCCGCAACGCCCATTATTTTAATAGGGAAATCGCAGGGGAAGTTCCACAGTTCGTCATTTGGATCAGTCACGACAAAAAACTCCTAAATCAAACTTATTAAACAGGCTTATTAAAATAGAGACTTCATTTTAAGTGTCATCCAGTCACTCATCTGGCTAAACATACCGCCTTCCGGTAAATCTTCTAAAGCAACTAGCGGCACTTCATGCACATCTTTTCCATCGATTCTAAAAAATAGCTTTCCTACAATCTGACCTGATTTGATAGGTGCTTCCAGTGATTCAGCTGCCACAAACTCTGCTTTTAATGATTTAACTTTAGATCTTGGGATGGTGATAGATACTGCTTCAGAAATTCCAACATTTAATTGTTCACGCTCTCCATACCATACACGTAGTTGATGTAAGGGTTTTCCCACCGAAACCGGGCTCACTGTTCTGAAAAAACGAAAACCCCAGTTCAATAACTTTTTACTCGACTGCATACGAGCCTGTTCACTTTTAGTACCCATTACCACTGAAATCAAACGCATCTTATCTTGTACGGCAGAAGCAACTAAACAATAACCGGCTTCTTCTGTATGACCCGTTTTAAGCCCATCAACGTTCAAACTTCTATCCCATAACAAGCGATTGCGATTAGGCTGTTCAATACCGTTATAGGAATATTTTTTCATCTTGTAAATTTCATAACTTTCAGGAAAATCTTTTATTACCGCACTGGCTAAAAACGCCATATCCATAGCAGTGGTATAATGTTCTGCATGAGGTAACCCCATGCTATTAACAAAATTGGTTCCAGTTAAACCCAATAACTTTGCATGATGATTCATCAATTGAGCAAAGGAATCTTCACTACCCGCAATGTGTTCAGCTATGGCAACACTGGCATCATTGCCTGACTGCACTATAATTCCTTTCCTGATTTGTTCGACAGTCACGTCCTTACCCGGCTCAATAAACATTTTAGATGAGCCAGGAAAGTTTTTTGCCCAGGAGTTTGTCGTCACTATCACCTGATCCTCTAGTGCTATATTGCCTTCTTCGAGCTCATGTTCAATGATATATCCCGTCATCATTTTAGTTAAACTGGCTGGAGGTAATTTTTTATTCTCATTATACGAGGCTAAAATCTGACCACTATTTACATCCATTAGCACATAGGATTTTGCAGAAATAGCCGGCGCCTCCGGCACAAAGTCTGAAGCTGCAAACAGTGAAGGCATAACAAGAAAGAATAAAGCGATAATACTAAGTTTTGATTTCATCATTTAATTCGTTAAATAAGGTTAATTTTAGAAAGAATCCTGATAATAAAAAATTCAATCACTTTTTCATCAGAAACACTGAGCAGTCAAAGATCATACCAGTTTTCACAGATCGTACCATTTATCAGAAATGGTGACTAATTTTGCATCTCCAAATCCTGCATAATGTGCCCTGTTTAACCACAAGTTGGCCTCTTTTCGAGATAAAAAAGGCCCTAATCTCACTCGATAAACCAAAGCCTGATTTAATTGAACTGCCGAGACTTCAATTTTTTGCTGCAACTTATTCTCAATTGACCAGGCAAATTTCTCAGCTTTTACAGCATCGCTAAAAGCACCAACCTGAACCAGATAACCCGTAGAAATTTTTGAAGCTGGTACGCCGGGAGTTAAAGCTTTAATTTCAACTGAGGCTGTACCCTGCTTCAAGAAATTCAGCTTTTTTGCAGCAGCATAGGATAGATCAATAATTCGTTCTGGATGAAATGGCCCTCGATCATTAACTTTTACCACCACCTTATTACCATTCAATAAATTTGTAACCTGAACATAGGTTGGTAACGGCAAGGTTTTGTGTGCTGCAGTCATGGCATACATATCATAGGATTCACCACTTGATGTACGACGACCATGAAATTTTCTCCCATACCAACTGGCTCCCCCTTTTTGGGTGAATCCGGCTGATGAATTGAGGACAAAATAACGTTGACCCGCGATTTCATAATACTCTGGATTGCCATAACGACTTTTAGGCTCGACTTTCGGCACAGCATCTTTGACATGACTAACGTCTACTGGCGAGGATGGACCGCTATCTTTAATTGTTTTTTTTGCCGATGTAAAACGGGAAGAATTTACACAACCCACAAGCAGCAAACTACTCAGTAGAAAAAAAATACCTATCCTGATCTTTGAGTTTGTATTGTGTCTATTAACAATTAAAACTTTTATTCTCCTTATTTTCTAACTATGCAGTCATACAAACGAAGCAATCTTTATATCTGGGTATTATTTCTGAGCTATTAACTTATTTTTAGAAAAAGCCTCTTTAATTTTCTGACTTAATTGATGCACGGCCAAAGAGTACATGGGACTTCTGTTATACCGACTAATCACATAAAAATTATTTAACCCTACACGATATTCATTTTTATCTTTTTGTTCAAATTTCAATAAAGAAATTTGTGTATTATCAGCAAGCTTTTCCTCAAGGGTTACTCCTTTTTTAGCCAATTCAGCAACAGAGTATTTTAACTTGGTACTTCGTCCAGCAAGCCTGGTCGTTTCCCAATTGGAAATAGAAGCTTTGACAATAACAGGCTCTCCCATTTTCCAACCATGTTTTGAGAAGTAGTTCGCTACGCTTCCAATCGCATCAACAGGATTATTGATTAAATCAACTTTACCATCCTTATCAAAATCTACAGCATAAGCCAGATAACTGCTTGGAATAAATTGGCCATACCCCATGGCTCCAGCATAAGAACCTTTCGCTAACTCTGGTTGCCATTGTTGTTGTTTAGCCAGAGTAAAATATTCGGCTAACTCATTTCGGAAAAACTTACCTCTTTTAGGGTAATGAAATCCGAGTGTATATAAGGCATCTAACACGCGATAGCTACCCTTTATTCGGCCATAAAATGTTTCTACTCCAATAATAGCGACAATAATATTTGCAGGAACCTGAAATTCTTCTTCAGCCTGCTGCAGCTGCTTTTCATATTTTTTCCAGAAATCGACGCCCTGGTTTGTTCGTTTATTAGTGAGGAAAATAGGCCTATACTGGTGCCAGGCTTTACCCTCAGCAGGTCGATTCATGGCATCTATAATACTTTGCTGTTTTTTTGCTTTGGCTAGCCACTGTTGTAGCTGTTCGACTCCAAACCCTTTTTTCTCAACCAATTGTGTAATAAATTCAGCTTGATCCGCCGAGTAATCCGCCGCTTGAATTGATTGGGGCAAAGTAAGACTGATATAGGCAAAAGCCGCTATTTTTAAAAATTTCAAGAAAAACTCCACTCTTCTGGTAACAATCTATTTTAAACAAAACACCTTCATGAATATACTTTTTAACAATAAATCTTTTCTATTCTCAAACACTTTGAGTATTTACCCATATATGGGTATATACCCGTACTACTTGGAAATCCCGCATTTCCAGGTAACACGGGTATATATCACTGTGACAACAATCTTCGATGGGTATGTATAGACATTATCACACCAAATCCTGCCATAAGTGTCACTAATGAGGTTCCACCGTAAGAAATCAAGGGTAAAGGTAAACCAACCACAGGCAACAAACCAGATACCATGCCAATATTTACCAGAATATAGACAAAGAACGTTAAAGTAACAGCCCCAATGGTTAAACGAGAAAAACTATCTTGAGCCTGACTGGCGAGGTAGAGTGAACGTCCAATCACAAACAAATAAAGCGCCAGTAGCACAACCACTCCTAGCCATCCCAATTCTTCAGCTAATACTGAAAAAATAAAATCCGTATGGCGTTCCGGTAAAAAATCAAGCTGTGACTGTGTGCCATTTAACCAGCCCTTGCCATAAAACCCACCTGAGCCAATAGCTATTTTAGATTGGATAATATGATATCCAGAGCCTAGTGGATCGGACTCGGGATTTAAGAAAGTTAATACTCTTTGCCTCTGATAATCATGCATTAAAAAAAACCAGTGGAGCGGTGTATAAATTATAAATGCAACAATTAATCCCAGAATCAAACGCCAACGAATACCGGCCAAAAAAACAACAAATATACCAGAGCTGGCTATCAGTAACGCAGTACCTAAATCGGGTTGTTTCGCGATTAAAGCAGAGGGAACTAAAATCACCAGGCCAGCTATCAGCAATTCTCTTTTACGAGGAGGAAGACGATACTTATCAAAATACCAGGCAAGCATTAATGGCATGCCTAATTTCATTAGTTCTGATGGTTGAAATTTAAATCCTGCAATATCTAACCAACGTTGTGCACCTTTACCAACAGTACCAAAAAATAATACTGAAATAAGCAAAACAATACCCATGATAAAAATCGGAAATGACCAATATTTAAATATTCTTGGTGGAATTTGAGCCAAAAACACCATAACTACCATCGCCATACTTAATCGAATGATCTGTCGCTTGATCATTCCAAGATTTTCGCCGGAAGCGCTATACAAAATAATCAGGCCAAAGCTCATTAAAAGCAGGATCCCAACCAATAATGGCCAATCAAGGTGTACTTTCCACCAGAAATTCTGGCGCTCTTTGTGAGCATGACTTCTTGCCAAAAAGTCACTCATTAAAAGCAACCTTGCTTTTTTGAAGGCTCAACCAAACTTCCATCAGTTTTTGGGCAATAGGAGCCGCTTCAGCACCGCCATGACCTTTATTCTCCATCACTACAACCAATGCAATTGAGGGGTTTTTATAGGGAGCAAATCCAATATACATGGCATTATCCCGGTAGCGTTCCTTGATGTTTTTTTCATCATATTCTTCATCTTGAGCCACACTAATTAACTGAGCAGTTGCCGTTTTTCCGGCAGAAGTAAAAGTCGCGTTTTTAAATGCCCTGGCGGCTGTGCCTTCTTTAACCACGCCACGCATGGCTTCTAAAATATATTTGAAGTTTTCTGAACTAAATTGTATTTGTTTAGACGCCAGAGCTGGCTCAATAGTTGTTAATGCCTCGCCCTGTTGTATCGCCTCAACCAGTTGCAACTTAAATCGAGTCCCACCGTTGCCCATAATCGCGGCGGCATTGGCCAGCTGTAGAGGCGTTACTGTCCAAAAACCCTGGCCAATTCCGGTGATCACTGTTTCTCCTGGATACCAGGGTGTTCGCTTTGCTTCTTTTTTCCATTCTCTTGAAGGCATTAAAGCTGGTACTTCTTCTCCCATATCAATACCCGTTAATTCACCAAAACCAAAATGCCGCATGGATTCATGAATTCGATCTATACCAAGCTTATAAGCTAAATCATAAAAATAAATATCACATGAGCGAATAATAGCTTTATATAAATTCACTTTACCATGCCCTCTCTCATTATGATCCCTGTATTTATGCTCATCATTTTCAAGTTGATACCATCCGGGATCGGTAATTTTATAGGATGGGGTGATAATACCTTCTTCCAATGCAGATAGGGCGAGCATGGGTTTAATTGTGGAGCCCGGTGGGTATTGGCCGCGCAAAGCACGATTAAACAATGGTCGGTCATTTGAATCTAATAACTTTTTATAAGCGGATACACCAATACCCAATACAAACGCATTTGGATCATAACTAGGATTTGATACCAACGCCAATACCTGACCTGTTTGAGGATCAACTGCCACAATTGAGCCTTTAGTGTCACCCATAGCGTCTGCTGCTACCACCTGCAGACGACTATCAATAGAGAGTCTTAAACTATCTCCCGGAACAGGAGGCGTTCGGTTTAATGATCGGATCACGCGACCTACAACGTCAGTCTCAACTTCACTTCGCCCGACTCTGCCATGTAATCGTTTTTCGTAGAACTTTTCCAGACCTACTTTGCCAATATGCCTTGTTGCTCGATAATTATTACCTCTAATGGATTTTAATTCTCGATCATTAATGCGACCAACATAGCCTAAAAAGTGAACCATTTTTTCAGCAAATGGATAATAACGTACCAATCTGGCTTCGATACTCACACCGGGGAAACGGTAGCGGTTTACCGCAAACTTGGCTCGATTAAGTTCACTGATATTATTTAACAATACGCGTTTTTTAAAGCGACGAGTGACTTTTAATCTCTCTCGAAAATCATCCATTTTTTCTTGTTCAATCTGAAATAATTGTTGTAATTGCTCCAGTGTTTCATCCATATTTTTAACTTTATCGGGTATGATATCTAGCGAATAAAGCGATTGATTATCAGCCAGAATTACACCATTTCGATCATAAATAAGCCCCCTTACTGGCGCTTCAGCAATCAAGCTAATTCGGTTACGATCAGATAAGGTAGAAAAATCCTGATGTTTGACAACCTGTAATACAAACGCTCGTCCAGCTAAAACCAACAATCCCACAAATACCAGAAAAAAGGCAACTATCGCACGATTCAAAAATAAGCGTGATTCTGCAATGGCATCTTTTAACTCATGGCGTTTTTGATTATGTAACTTCATACCTACTGCAAACTACTCATTAAGCTCTAAGCTCGATGATAGGGGTGATTATGATTTAAGCTCCATGCGCGGTAAAGTGCTTCTGCTAAAACAATGCGAACAAGTGGATGTGGCAGAGTCAGTGGGCCTAAAGACCATTTTTGATCGGCTTTAGCCAGACAGTCGGGGGCCAGACCTTCGGGGCCTCCCACTAAAAAATCGACATTTCGACCATCGAGTTGCCAGGATGAAAGCTGTTGTGCTAATTTTTCTGTAGACCAGGGCTTACCCAATACATCTAAAGCAACTACACGATTGCTTTTTCCCATTTTTGCCATCATTTGCTCACCTTCTTTACTGACAATTCGAGAAATATCAGCATTCTGTGTTCTTCGACCCGGAGTGAGCTCAATAAGTTCCAACATACAATCTCCCCGCATACGGCGTGCATATTCCTGATAGCCTTCACTAACCCAGGCAGGCATTTTTTGTCCGACAGCAAGTAAGCGTAATTTCATGTTGGATAATTATTTTACCTAAGGTTTTTCTGATGTTTCTTCTGGCGCTGACCAGAGTTTCTCAAGCTGATAAAAGTCTCGAGTTTCCGGCAACATAATATGTACAATAGCATCACCCAGATCAGCCAGGATCCAATCAGAGTTATCCCCTCCTTCTACGCCCAAAGCTTGTATCCCCTCTTCCTTAGCTTTTTGCAGTAAATTAGCAGACACTGATTTTAAGTGTCTTGAGGAGGTGCCTGAGGCTATCACCATGTAATCTGCAATATCAGTGAGTTTGGTAACATCCAGTACCTGAATGTCACGTGCTTTGAGCTCTTCGAGTTCATGAACAATAAAATCGCATAGCTCTTTATGTTGCAATTGATTCTTTTCCATTATTTTCCTTTGTTAACTCTGATGTTTCCTATAAAAATGATGTTGGTATTAATAATTAACCTGTTTAACCGTTCTAACCTGTTTAACCCAAAGCGATTTACCTGCCATTAACATGAGTAGTTCCAGACAGTCATCCCAGAAATTTCCAGATTCAAGGCCTAAAACAACTTTTTCCAGGGTAAGTGCGCGAACCCACAACCGTTGCCAGCCATTAACTCTATAACGTTTTAATGCCGGCCCCAAAATTTTTTGTCTTGCAGGCCAGATCCGATACTCACTAAACACCTGTTGCATCGATCCCCCTTCAGAAATCAGCCCCGCAAATTTTTCTAACTGTAGACAATCTTTTTGCAGCATTCTGGCTAACAACATGGGTTCTGTTTTTTCTTGTTTGAGTCTCGTTAAAATTTGAGGGAGTAGTTGATGGTTTCCTTTAAGACAATTCTCTAATAACTCCCAAACAGTATACCTGGCATTGTCGGCGACTTGTTGCTCAACAAATGCCAAATCAATTTCTTCACCTTCAGCAATCATAAAACAGGCTTTATCAAGTTCCTGTCTTGCCGCTAATAAATTACCCCTTACCTGATGAGATAAGTATAGGGCAGCATCATAAGTTAATCGACGTTTGCGTTCAGCGACTCTTTGGATAAGCCATTGCGGCAGTTTTTCCTGCTCTATAGGCCAGACAGGTAACCAGACACCAGAGTTCATACAGCTTTTAACCCAGGGTTGTTTTTGGACTCTGGCATCCAATTTAGGAGAAGTGATCAGCACAATGAGATCTTGATCGCCTGATCCCAGTAAAGACTGTAAAATTTCCTGACCAGCTTTAAGTGGCACTTTATCAAGACGTATATCTAGAATTCTCTTCTCGGCAAACAGACTCATGGTACCAGATTGTTGCAATAAAACAGGCCATGAAAATTTGGCGTCTACATGAAAAACTTCTCGCTCGTGTATACCCTGTTCACGAGCACTTTTAAGTATTCGATCAACCGCATCCAGTTTTTGCATGGGTTCATCGCCACTAATGAGATAAGCGGCAGAAAGTGGTTGATTTAATTGATTAGCCAGCTGTTCGAACGCCAGTTTCATCTTGGCTGATCCTCAACTGGCATATTGATAGATAGTTTCTTCAAAATTAAATAGCTCAATATTCAAACATTAGTTTCTGGAGGCAAAAATTCGTAACCTTTCGGCTACCTGCTCTATTAGCGCTCTATTCATTTCTTCCAAAATCTGCTGTCGTTCTCGAGATTTTGCCAGTAATTGTTCTTTATCGTAAACCAGAACTCTTCTAACACGCATTGACACTGGCTCTTCAAGATTTTCAATTTGTCCTGTAGATCCTGTTGAGGAATTCCCCAACATTGAAATTTTCGCATTGACCTGAAGAGATAACTCATATTCCAGAGGACGACCATCAATATCAACTGACAGTGTTTGTGTTTGTTCTAACGGATCACTTAAGAACACATATAGAGTTTTATTAGCAGGCGATTCTGAGCTTTGTGCTTCAGGGCCAGATTGTTCAGGACGATGTTCTGAAATAGAGCCTGGCTTTTTCACGCCAGCACCCAGAATTTGTAAACGACGTCTCAATTCAACAGCCAAAGGATGGTAGTAATTTTCGGCATCAACTACTATTTGTTTATTCTGCAAATCTCCAGACAGCTGTCCGCGTAACTTAAAACCACAACCTGTCACGACCAATAGCGACATCAGGCTCAACAATAGAGGTAATGTTGATCGCAAAAAGCTCAGAGATGACAAACTTTTTGCATTATTAGTTATGCTCTTAGCTGTTTCAAATACGTTGCTATTTAATGGTTTTTTTATCACAAACTACCCTTCTGTTACAAATCGCTTTATCAGGTTCAAGATCTTATGATACAACCAGATTGACCAATTTACCTGGTATTACTATAACTTTTCTGATCTGTTTACCTTCAATAAATTTCTGTACATGTGGTTCTGCCAGGGCTTTGTCTTCTATTTCTTGTTTTGAAATATCCGCCGCTACCGTGATTTTTCCACGTAACTTTCCATTCACTTGAATGACTATCAGTTTCTCATTTTCAACCATGGCCGCCTGTTCTGCCACTGGCCATTTTGCAATACACACCTGTCCTTCATGCCCCAAAGCACTCCAGAGTGTCTCACAAACATGTGGAATAATAGGAGACAGTAGTAATACAGCTGCTTCAAGCGCTTCTTGCATCAACAAATAATCAACTTGAGACTTGGCTGAATCTTCAAATTTGTGTAATAAATTTAACATTTCCATCACTGCAGCAATAGCGGTATTAAAGGTATGCCTGGTATGTATGTCTTCGGTTACCTTAGTAATGGTTTGATGAACTTTACGCCGTAAAGCCTGTTGTTCGGTATTAAATTCTGCTGAGAATTTGCTCAGGTCGACAACAGAACCCAGTTTGCCAAATTCGTCTGATAAGATGTGGGTAAAAACTTGTTTCCATAACCGCCGAATAAAACGATGTGCCCCCTCAACACCTGCATCTGACCATTCTAAAGTTTGATCCGGCGGAGAAGCAAACATAACAAACAGACGAATGGTGTCTGCGCCCAGACGTTCAATCATTGACTGCGGATCGATACCATTATTTTTGGATTTAGACATTTTCTGAACACCACCAAATTCCACTGCCTCACCAGTTGAAATCAGCTTGCCGCCAGTCATCTTCCCTTTATCATCATAACAAACTTCAACATCCTCTGGAGAATGCCATTCTTTAGCTCCTTGTTCATCAGTTGAGAACCAACTATCGGCTAGTACCATTCCCTGGGTTAGCAGGTTTTTAAATGGCTCATCAGAATTAACTAAACCCTCATCTCGCATCAGTTTGTGGAAAAAACGCGCATAGAGTAAATGTAAAATAGCATGTTCTACACCACCAACATATTGATCCACAGGCAACCAGTAATTAGCCCTGTCATCCAACATTGAATCTTGATTATCAGGCCCGGTATATCTGGCATAATACCAGCTTGACTCTACGAATGTATCAAAGGTATCCGTTTCACGGGTTGCTGCCTCTCCTGTTTCAGGATCTGTGGTTTGATAAAACTCCGGCATTTTTTTAATCGGAGAACCCACTCCATCAAAATCTACATCCGTTGGCAGTACAACCGGCAAATCATTTTCAGGTACAGCGATAGATTCACCATTGGCTTTAGTGATCACGGGAATTGGTGTTCCCCAATATCTTTGTCTGGAAACGCCCCAGTCTCTCAATCGAAAGTTTACCTGAGATTGGCCTTTTCCTTGAGCAGACAATTTATCAGTTATCGCATCGAAAGCTTGCTGGTATTCCATTCCATCAAATTCGCCTGAATTTATCAAACGCCCCTTTTCGGTATATGCCGCTTTAGTAAGATCGATTTCTTCTCCAACTCCATCCCCAGAATGCAGCGGTTCAATCACTTGTTTAATTTCTAAACCATATTTGGTAGCAAATTCCCAGTCTCGCTGATCATGCCCGGGAACAGCCATAACAGCGCCTGAGCCATAATCCATTAATACGAAGTTGGCGATATATATAGGTACCTCATTACCAGTCAACGGGTGAATGGCATAAAGTCCAGTAGCCATGCCCTTTTTTTCCATGGTAGCCATATCAGCTTCCGCCATTTTTCCATGGCCACATTCTTCAATAAAGGCTTGAAGTTGTGATTGATTTTCAGATGAGATTTCTGCAGCTCTGGTGGCCAGCGGATGTTTAGCTGCCACTGCTACATAGGTGACGCCTAACAGAGTATCTGGACGAGTGGTATAAACTTCTAATTGTTCGCCGCTCTTAGTTCCATCAGAATCAGCCGCTACCTCAAAGGTAAGATTTACACCAACCGAACGTCCAATCCAGTTGCGTTGCATAGCCTTGACTTGATCTGGCCAACCTTCAAGATCATCGAGACTATCCAATAATTCTTGTGCATAATCACTGATCTTCAAAAACCACTGAGGAATTTCTTTTTTCTCAACTAGTGCACCTGAACGCCACCCACGTCCATCTATCACTTGTTCATTAGCCAAAACAGTTTGATCGACTGGATCCCAGTTAACAAGTGCATTTTTCTTGTAAACCATGCCCTTAGCCATTAATTTGGTAAATAACCATTGCTCCCAGCGGTAATAATCAGGACGACAGGTTGCCAATTCACGACTCCAATCATAGCCAAAGCCAAGTTTTCTGAGTTGCTGCGCCATATCTTTAATATTAGATTCGGTCCAACCTGAAGGCGCAACTTTGTTTTTAATAGCAGCATTTTCAGCAGGTAAACCAAAAGCATCCCAACCAATGGGCTGCAAAACATTTTTTCCGAGCATTCTGTGATAACGGGAAATTACATCACCAATGGTATAATTCCTCACATGCCCCATGTGTAATCGACCACTAGGATATGGAAACATCGACAAGCAATAGTATTTTTCCTTATCAGAATCCTCTTTAGCTTCAAAGATTTTTGACTCATTCCATTGTTTTTGGGCTTTTTCTTCTATTTCACGGGGGTTATATTGTTCGTTAATCATTGCCAATCTTCATTTATACTTTATGTAGGGGGTTGATGATTACGAAGTAATACAATAGCAATAACTCTAATCATCTTTGTCAGAACACAAGGATACCGTACTTTTGATTCAAACCTATAGCTTAAAGCGCAATAAATTACCTAAAATTGTGTTTACAACACAAATAAATCTATTTTTGTTACTTGCCAAAAACACGCTTAACAGCCATCCTTAAGTTACTGTAACCCAAACACATAAGTTCTGGGTATAGATTAAAATTCATTTTTTGCTGATCGTAAACAATTAACTTTGAGGTTTATCCCATGAGTGATAATAAATTAACAGAAGTTTACCAAAGCCTATTAAAAAGGGTTCGTGAAGCCAAAGATAATGGTGAGAAAATTTCTCAATCCTATTGGGAAAAATTTGAAGAAAATTTAATCAAAATTGAGCATTTTTCTGAAAAAGAAGCGGAGCAACTGGTTACTTCATTACAAAGGGATCTTAGCGAGGCACGACAAGTATTGCACGAGGCAGGACATGCTATTAGCCAATGGCTTAAATGGGATGCTGCATTGCTGGAAGATAAACTGGAAGACTGGATTGAAATTGTAGCCGATGAAACATGGATTGATTGGATTTTCCTCAAAAACCAATGGCAACAACTCGATACTTACCAAACAGGCGACTTAATTGGCTTAGGTCAGTTACATTGTGTGAACTGTGGACAATTACTTCATTTTAAAGAAGCTGGACAAATTCCCGCCTGTCCCCATTGCCAGGGAACCACCTTTGGTCGGGAACCTATCCATTAATGGATTGTTGCATCGGCTCTCTGTTCTTACCTCCCGGTATCAATCTGATTCTTATGGGGCTGGGATTTTTTTTACATCATTGGTGGAAATGGACCGGACGTCTATTGATGACGGCCAGCATATTGTCACTATACTTATTATCATTGCCCGGGGTTGGTAACCGCCAACTCTTCTTGTTACAAAAAGAAACCGTTCTACCCCAAAACATTGATTGGTCAGAGTATCCCGCCAGTGCTATTGTGATATTTGGTGCAGGCAGACGCAATCAGTCTCCTGAATATGACTTTGAAGACTCTCCTCATCCACTCTTGTTAGAACGACTACGCTATGGGGCTCAATTAGCCAAATCACTCAAGTTTCCTCTTCTTCTCAGTGGTGGCGGAAGCCGTAAACAAGCAACACCTGAAGCAGTGGTTATGAATCAAGTGATGGTAGAAGACTATGATCTAGAAGTTTCTTTTTTGGAAACGAAGAGTCAAACTGCGTTACAAAAAGCTCAGAATTCTGCCAAAATACTTAAAAATAATCAGTTAACCACGGCGATTCTCGTCACCCATGCCTGGAATATGAAAAGAGCCAGAATGTTAATGGAGGCACAGGGAATACAAGTTATTCCCGCAGCCGTCGGCTTTGTTCAGAAACGCCCAAATTATCCTTACCTGCTCACACCATACCTACCTTCTGTGAAAGGCCTGTCCATGACGGTATTAGCTATAAGGGAGCGCTTTTCTTTGTGGTACTCTTTTAGCAGCGAAACTGAGACTATTGACAGCCAGGATGTTGAAGGCCTTAGTGATGAAGAAGATGCTGTTAGCACTGAGGATATCGATACTGAAACAGAGAACACAGACACTGATAAAGTAAAAACGGCTCCTGAAACGCTAAGTAAACCTGACTAAAACGAATTTTTCCCCTGGAATTTATCTATATCTTTTCTTGAGCTATACAATATTCTTATTTTTCCTAACCATGCTAATTGTTCAGCTTTTTGCCGCATAAATTCAGTCATTTGTATTGATGATAGACCGCTTTTAGCCATATCTTCTAATGGAAAAATAACATCTACATGTATTTTCCCGTGAAGGTAATGTAAATCTATTCCGCTCAAAAATCGATAGAACTCCAATTCCTTCCAACTTTGAATTAATTGCTCCATCACTTCATTTCTCAAAGGCAATAATTGTTGTTTGGGGGTAACTAAATCATCTTCGGGATCTATATGAATAGTTACTTCTGTAATATCATCAAAATTTTGTAACAGCGATTGGCTCACCCAATCTCCAATCTGATGTCCCTCTGAAACACTGACAAATGAAGGAACTTGAATATGAACATCCAACAGAGTGTTAGGCCCCATTCTTCTAGAACGCAAAGAATGAATGCCTTTGACGCCATCCACTTTGGAGATAGTCTCTCGTAAACAGTCAAGATTTCTGGCATAAGGCGATGTATCAACCAATTCCTGTATACTTTTCCAGATAAGAATCACACCAACCCAGGCAATCATAACAGCAACAACGATGGCCGCTAAGGGATCAAGCCAGGCCGCTCCAGATAAGGCTCCGGTAATACCAACGATTACCACAATAGTGGATAACACATCACTTCGATGATGCCATGCGTTAGCATGTAATAAAGGTGAATTGTAGATTTTGGCTATTTTTAATGTGTAGAAATACAATATTTCTTTTGCAATAACGGCAATAATTGCCACGATCAATGCAGGCCATTCGGGCACGTCAAAATCCTCTGTTTGCCAAATGCTCTGTATTCCATGAATAAAAAATCCAATTGCCACTGCCACCAGGATCAATCCAAAAACAATCGTGCCTGCTGTTTCAAAACGAGCGTGACCATAGGGGTGATCTTCATCTGGTGCCTGATGAGAGATCTGAGTTATCCAAACCACAAATCCATCAGTCACCAAATCTGAGAATGAATGAACGCCATCCACTATCAATGCTTGTGAATGGAATAAAAAGCCTGCTAATGTTTTACCTAAGCTAAGCAATAAATCAACTAAGACACTGACCAAATTGACTTTTTGTAAGGCATTATTTCTTTTCAGGTTTGAAGCACTTTGATGATCCGTTTGAGCTGTTTCGCTTTTTTCTGGCATGAGGCTCTTATCTGACATGAGTTTAGGAGATTCCGGGTTCGATGGCTTATTAGAACCCATTTAACCTATATTGAAAAGAATATTGATCAATTACCAATATTCAATATGATGTATTTTTTATGTATTTAAGGGTTATTTACTTGTTTTAGAGTAGTGCGGGGAGCCTTCTTAGCTAATAAAGGGGTCGGCTTACCAATAAAATAACCTTGGCTATAATCGACACCGATTTCGGTTAACAAAGAGAAGATTTCTGCATTTTCTACATATTCCGCAATGGTTTTTTTACCCATCACATGGCCGATTTCGTTAATAGATTTTACCATGGCTAAATCCAGCGGATCTTCAACAATATCTTTCACGAAAGCACCATCTATTTTCAGATAATCAACAGGTAAATTTTTTAAATAGGCATAGGAAGAAAAACCACTTCCAAAATCATCTAAAGCAAACTGGCAACCTAAACTTTTTATATCTTCCATAAAGCTGACGGTTTTATGGAGCGCCTGCACTGCCATAGTCTCCGTTATTTCAAAACATATTTTTCCGGGTGTAATTTGATATTTATCCAACATCTCAACAATGAAAGACTGGAAAGCTTCATCTCCAATACTGACCCCCGATAGATTGATAGAACAGAGTCCCAGAGAATTCAAGTGTTCAGGATTCTGGCTTAACCATTCAAAGACAGAAACTAACACATGCCGATCAAGCCTGGGCATCAAGTTATAACGCTCAGCTGCAGGCAAGAAGGCCCCAGGTGAAATCAATTCTCCATTCGGCTCTTGTAATCGTATCAGAATTTCATAGTGAAGACCTTCAATACGATCATCAAGGGGTTTGATTTCCTGATACATAAGCACAATTCGATTCTCTTCCATAGCCTGAGTAATGCGTGAGATCCATTGCATTTCAACTTGCCTGTTAATTTCACCCTTTTGTTTTCCCTGATAAACCGCTACACAGTTCCGACCATTATCTTTAGCGGTATAACATAGTGCATCGGCTATACTGAGTAAACTTTCTTTAGATTCAGAATCCGCTCCAATAGCAATCAAGCCGATACTGACACCAATAGAAAAAGTTTTTCCTTCCCATGAAAAACGAAAGTCTTGAATGGTGTTCCTTAGTTTATGAGCAATTTTTTCTCCTATCTCTACTTTACAAAAAGGCAGTAATACTCCAAACTCATCCCCTCCAAGCCTCGCCAGAATATCTCCTTTTCTTAAGTCTTGTTTGAGAAGTTCGGAAATTTGTCGTAATAAATGATCTCCTGCCACATGACCACAGGTGTCATTAACCACTTTAAATTGATCAAGATCCATATAAAGTAACGTGTGAATATTATCCTCTGCACGTGAATCATCCAGTAACTCTTCTAACCTTAGATCAAAAGCACTTCGGTTGGGCAGACCGGTTAATACATCATGCCGAGCTAAATAGGTTAATCGTTTTTCTGCCTGGCGGCGTTCTTCCAGTTCTTTTTCTAATTCATTACTTCCCTGTATTAACTCTTCGTTGGCAGTCTGTAGATCTAACTGATGTTGTTCCACCTGTGCAAGCAAGCCCCTGAAAGCTGTAGCAAGTAACCTGAGTTCATCATGTTGGTTATGTTGTACCGATGGGCCGCCATACCGCCCAGCCATCTTACGCATCCCGTCAGATAGTTCTTTAATTGGACCCGTCATATAATGCTTTAACCCACGGTGAATTAAAAGTGACATACTCATCAGAGCTAACATGACTAACACCACCATAATGTAATAATCAGGTAAACGTTTATAAAGCGGTGGAATTTGATATTTCAAGTAAAGGATCCCCAACAAATCATTTCCTTCTTTGATCTGATGGGTATACTCCATATAATTCTGGTGAAATCGACTGCCAGTAAACGACTGGCTTTCAGATTTTACATATTGAATGGCTTTTTTTTGTTCTTCCGGGTTGGCGTCATTACTACTAGCTAGATTGCTACTGGTTAGATTGCTATTGGTTAAGTTGCTACTATCAGAATTAATCCTGGTCGAAAAAAAACTGGCTAGTACTTCATTTGCTGGCGTCAATACAATAGCCATTTCAAAATTTCTTCGATTCGATAATACGCCTAACGCATCTTCGGCACTCAAATTATCTACAAATCTAAGTGGGGCTGCTAATGTGGTTGATACCGTCTTGGCATCCAATTCAACTCGTTCTAAAAGCCGAGGATGGAAAGTTGTCAGTTCATAAATAAAAACAGCCGCAGCAACCAGGACAAGAGAAACTACTGATGCAATCAGGGTAACGACTGATAACTTCGTTTTTAAGCTGGCGTTGTCAAATTCCATCACCGAACTATTCCTTCAACGACTGAGGAAGAATTCTTTCCATACACCTTAGTTGCCAGGTCCAAAAATCTCGAGCTTAAGATGATTCCAGCTTCTCTCTGAGCATCAAGATTAACTTCAAAAGTAACGGTTTCACCGACTATTTTCAAATACACAACACCGCCATTTCTGATAAAATTTGGAGATTCCCCCACTGTTAACAAGGGTTTTCCTCTGGTTCGGTCAAGTATTTGTTTGAGACTGGCTTCTTCTTTTTGACTGATAAAAACAACCTGGCAACCATCAAAAGAATCAATTGAGCGTAGTTTTTTGATATTGATACTTCTCTTAATAGGAATTTTTTTTAAGTTTTTTGCCGAAAAATAATTTTCAAAAGGATAAAAACCAACGATACATAAATGAAGTTCTTCCTCAGTCTTAATCGATTTAGGCCACTTGGTATAATGTCCAAAATTTAACATAAACAAAGCTTTAATTTGATATTCAGGAAATCTTTCGGCACTATACATGTTAGTGCTTAATAAACCAGTCAAAGCAAAAAGCAGGCACAACACCACCTGCTTACCTATCAGGTAAGTTTGATTGTTTATGGCGCTAATCCCGCTCATTTGCGATCCCACGCATCCTTTAACTATACTAATTTTTAGTTTGCCCAGTTAAGAAAAATTATAAACTAACAATTCTAAAGAACATTAAAAACCTTTTCTCTTACTATTTCACCGATGGACTAATTCGCTGATAGAAAATAACTCCACTCCCTGCTGTTCAAGTTCAGGGAGACGGTTTTCCAACACCTGCAAAGTTTCAGGATGAGGATGGCCAATAGCCACAGCCTTACCATTTTTTCTAGCCAAAGCTATTAATCGATCAAATTGTTCATTAATAGCATCTTCACTCACCAAATTATCCAAAAACACATCTCGGCGAGTGGATGAAACCCCCATTGAACGAGCCACATCTTCTGCCACTGATTCTGCAGATGTGCGACTATCAACAAAATACAACCCTTGCCACCACAACATACCCATTACCCAACGCATGCTCATTTTATCCTGCGTCATCAAGCTACCCATATGGTTGTTGACACCCTCAACCCCAGGAATGCTGACAATATCCTGTCTTAGTTGTTTAAGCAAATCCCAACAATTCATTGTGGAAGATAAAGCACCAGCACCTAACAAATGATTACCCTCATTGGCTTCCATTGGAGCATGGAGCAAAATAGGTCGGTTTTGAAGTAAAGCTTCACCCGCAATTCGCAACGAATGAGGTGTAAAAGGCAATATACTTGTCGCAATTTTAGGTGGTAGTTTTAGAACTCTTTTTGCCTGAAGCCAATTGGTACCTAAGTCATCAATAATAATAGCAATCACTGGACTTTTAGCTGCGCTAACATCTGATACAAACAAACTTAAAAATATCAAAAAACCTGGAACTAAAATCCCAGTCACAACTTTTTGAAACATATATTCTTATCCAGTATGTTTTTTCTTTAAATTACTGGAAAGTACCATCGCTTGCAAGGCATGTAACGCCTCGCGTAATTGATTATCATTTTTTACTAAACCTTCGTCTGTATATTTTAATGGTTTAGTCTTGCTTAAACTAAAGTCTTTATGGGTGTTTGTCAGGGTGTTGGGTAAATCACTCTCATGAATTTCCTTATTTTCTTCTTTAACAAATGTCCCGGCAAAGACCTCCAAATCGGGCTCGACACCATGCCCCTGAATAGTCTTGCCTGAAGGTGTGTAGTAACGGGCTGTAGTTAGTTTAATGCCGCTATTATCTGCAAGATCCCAAACTGTTTGCACAGAACCTTTACCAAAAGAGCGGGTACCCATTAACACGGCACGATTTTGATCCTGCAATGCTCCCGCCACAATTTCTGAGGCAGAGGCTGATCCGCCATTAATTAACACCACTAATGGAGAACCATCTAAAATATCACCAAAAGTCGCATAGTGGTTGTTATTGGAAATACTCATTCGACCTTTAGTAGAAACAATTAACCCTTTATTCAAAAATAAGTCACTGACTTCTACGGCCGCAGACAGTACACCTCCCGGGTTATTCCTTAAATCCAGAATGAGTCCCGATAATCTGGAGCTGGCTTCCTTCTTCATTTTTTTTATGCCTTCTTCCAATTCTGTGGCAGTTTCCATTTGAAATTGTTCTACTTGAACATAACCGACTTTACCGGTTAACAACTGTGCAGAAACACTCTTAATCTGAATAAGCTCACGTACCAGGCTCACCGTAAATGCTGGCTGTTCTTGCCTGACAAGGGTTAAATTAATTTTCTCGCCGGATTCACCCTGCATTAAACCTAATGACTCTTCCAGACTCATTCCCTGAACAGACAAATTATTAATTTCAGTGATTTCATCACCCTGCTGAACACCATCTCGATCTGCCGGAGCACCTTCTATGGTTCGCATAACGATAATTTTTCCATCATCTGCAGCAACCTCAATACCCAGGCCGCTATATTCACCCGTGGCTGATGCTTCAAGATCAATCATTGAATTCGCACTAAGATAACGAGAATGAGGATCCAGGGTTTCCATCATGCCCTTGATCGCACCCTCTAATAAAATGCGGTCATCAATGGGTTCAACATACTGAGATTTAATTCGTCTGAATGCTTCTGAAAAAGCAGAAAGCTGATCGATAGGAAGAGGTTCATCACTGGCTAATAAAGGGGCGCTGATCACCAGGCTCAAACACAAAATAACTAAAGACTTGAGCTGTTTTTTCATTTTCTTACCTCTCTTCTTTATAAAACCAATAGCATAGATAACCAAAGCTTATAACTAACTATAGCGCATTTCAGATGAGCACGCATAGAATCTGATGGTCTAAAAATAGACAGTTTAATCGTAAAAGTGGTTCAGATTATTTACACCACAATGCAGGATTAACCGTTTTTTTATGATGTCTTATTTCAAAATATAGAGAAGATGTTGCTCGACCACCAGTATTACCGACGTAAGCAATCACTTCGCCCGGGTCTACCCAGTCTCCTACTTGTTTCAACAATGACTGGTTGTGTCCATAAAGGCTAAGATAGCCTTTTCCATGATCAACCATGGTTAATAACCCATAACCCCTTAGCCAGTCAGAAAAAACCACTTGCCCTGTTGAAATAGCATGTACCGGTCGACCTTCATTGGCTTTCAACATCACGCCGTGCCAGCGCATCTTGCCTTGATACCTCTCACTTCCATAACGATTTATCAGTTTTCCAACAACAGGCCAGCGTAATTTTCCTTTTAATTTGGCTAAACCAATTAAGGACTCTTTTGGAAAAAAAACTTCTATGATTTCTCGTACCGCCTCAATTATGGACTGCAACTCCTTCTCATCGGCTAATAAATTGTTTAACTGTAGATCAGCTGATCGCACCTTTTTCTGCCAATGACTCGCAATTTCCTTACGTTCACTTTGTTGTTTGCTCAATTGAGCCACTTGATTTTTTTGTTCTTGTGTCAGGTTTACCAGATTTTGATGTTCCTTATCAATAACCAATTTTAATTGTGAAAGCTCTTGCAAAGTTTGTGACAATTTAAGAATTTCTTCACTTCGGGCAGCATTCAGGTATTTAAAATAACTCAACATACGACCTAATTCAGCCGGTTCGTCCTGATTTAGTAATAATTTTAAGTATTCTTCCTGACCATTTCCGTAAGCCGCTCTAAACTGCTTCGACAAGACTTTTTGCTGTTGTTGTTTCTTTTTTAATAAGGTTGTCTCACGCCTGGTAAGTTTATCAATTTCTAACTTAGACTCTTTCAATTTTTTCTGTAATTGACGGAGGACCCCTGTCGTATGTGCGACCTTAACTTCGATAGTTTTCAGCTGTTGCGCAGCGGAGTTATAACGATTTTTATTGGCATTTAAGCGTGTTTTAACTTTCTGGATCTGTTGTTTGAGTTGTTTTAATTTTTGTTGATTTTGTTGTTTATCTTGAGAAGCAATTGCTTCTTCTGCGGCCCAGCCTTCATTAAAGGAGAAAAAAATAGAGATTGAAAAAATCAGAACGATATAGAGCAATCCCCATCGAAAAATGCGAGAAAGTGTTACTAAAGCCGAAGAATAAACAGTCATCAAGTAAGTTCGAATAATGGTTGTCCTGTCATATCAGCAGGTTTTTCAATATTCATCAAAGACAATAAAGTAGGTGCTACATCTGATAATGTCCCTGCAATGGCTGTCGCTTTAGCCTGACGTCCCAGATAAATCAAAGGCACCGGCTCACTGGTATGGGCGGTATGAGGCTGCCCGGTCTCTTCATCATACATTTTTTCTACATTACCATGATCTGCAGTTAATAAAGCTTCTCCTCCAGTTTTTAAAAGGGCTCGTTCAATTCTTGCAATACATAAATCCAAGGCTTCAAGGGCTTTTACTGCTGCCTCATAATTGCCTGTGTGTCCCACCATGTCCGGGTTAGCAAAATTACAAATGATTAAATCATATTCACGACGTTCAATCGCCTCTACCAGCTTATCCGTTAGTATTGGAGCATTCATTTCCGGTTGCAAATCATAGGTTGCAACTTTAGGAGATGGTATCAACTCGCGACTTTCTCCATTAAAGGGCTGCTCGACTCCGCCATTAAAGAAGAAAGTGACATGGGCATATTTCTCGGTTTCTGCAATTCTGAGCTGTTTAAGATCAAGTGAAGAAATATACTCCCCCAAAACATTGCTCAGACGAACAGGCTTAAAAGCCACCTCAGATGATATATCCTCAGCATATTGAGTGAGTGATACAAAATGCGTATTGATAACTTTTTTTCTGACAAATCCTTCAAAAGAAGACTGAACAAAAGCCTGACTCAATTCTCGTGCTCTATCGGCTCTAAAATTCATAAAAATCACCGCATCACCACCTTCTATACAGATTGGCTGGTTATTTTCATGGTTTATCAGAGTTGGCCTGACAAACTCATCTGACTCATCACGCTCATAAGCCTCTTTTATCGCTGAACTGGCATCAGGATACTGGTGTTCCGCCTTAGCTTCAGTCAACATCTGATAAGCCAGTTCTACCCTGTCCCATCGCTTATCACGATCCATCGCGTAATAACGCCCAATTATAGAAGCAAATTGGCCATTTCCGGTTTCTTCAAAATATGCTTCAAATTCTTTAATCGACTCAAACGCACTACGAGGCGGTGTATCTCTACCATCAAGAAATGCATGGAGATATAATTTAGTGGCTCCTCTTTCAGCCGCCATTTCAAGCGCAGCCTTTATATGGTCCTGATGAGAATGAACCCCGCCCGCAGATAAAAGTCCCATAATATGAACAGCTTTATTATCTTTGATTGCTGCATCCATGGATTGGCACAACACGGTATTATGCTGAAATTCTTTATCCGCAATGGCTTTACTAATTCGAGTAAACTCTTGATAGACAACCCTCCCCGCTCCAAGATTTAAATGACCTACTTCAGAATTTCCCATTTGTCCCTGTGGAAGCCCTACACCTTCACCCGAAGCAGAAATCAAACGATGGGGAAATTGTTGCCAGAGTCTGTCCCAATTAGGCATATGAGCAGCGATAACAGCATTATTCTGCTCAATTTCACTGTAGCCAAAACCATCTAAAATCATTAACAGCATGGGTGTAGGACGATGTAGCATTGTTGGTTTCCGTCAAATTGATGAAAAAACGAAATCTAGGTTCATATCTCCTGGTTCGTTGAAAGTGAAGATTTCAATAAAAAAGGATTATGACTGTATTCTAACGGAACTCGCTTTCATTAAAAACCTCCCTGTCAATTAACAGGCAAATGTACACAATATTTTTAATATGCTGTAATAACCAGTGAATAACCTTGCTTCTATAGTGTGAAAATGGGAAAGTATGATTAGGGGTATAGTTCAAGCCAATACTAATAAACCTGCGAAAAAGCATATGAATGAAAAAAACCTGAAAAAACTGGAAGATGCTGTCACTGAAATTGCTTATCGTTATGAGCAAACACGTAAATCTCATGCCCGGCTAAAAAAAGAACATTTACAACTTCTTGAAGAAAGAGATCGCTTGCTTGAACACAACCGATTAGCCACAGATAAAATAGAATCAATGATTTCCAAGCTAAAGTCCATGGAGCAGCCACATGACTGATGAAGACCGTCAAACATTGAATTTGTCCATTCTTAGTAAAGAATATCAAATCAGCTGTCCCGCTTCAGAAGCTGAGCTATTACAAAAATCAGCACAAGACCTAAACAAAAGAATGCTGGATATAAAAACAAGCGGGGGAATTGTCGGACTTGAAAGAATTGCAGTGATGGCTGCTTTAAATACCACCTACGATTTACTCACCGAACAAAAACAGCATGAAAAACATAATGTTACCGTTAATCAGTATGTCGATCGTTTAAAACAACGCCTGGATGAAGCATTAGGTGATGATGCACAATTGGAGCTACCCACAGACTAAACATCGTATCTATTTCCACTCATACAAATGAACGCAAATAAAGCACTATCATATTCAATTTCATTGAAGTAAACTGAAACCAGAGTCATGGTATTCTGGTTTGTTGGCGAGTGGTGATTGTTCTCGAGCCGATAAACTTTATTCCGGATCTCCTTATAACTAGAGGTGTGCAAATCCGACTCGTATCGGAAAGCCTTATCTGGTTACTGGAAATCCACTTGAACCTCAGGGTTCAAGAGCTTTAGCTGCAGCGGCAATGCCGGGTACCATGATTCTTTTTATCTTTAACTGAAAATGCAATAATTTATCTCAAAGCCCTGTTTTATTTCTGTTCCAACAAGTTGAATGCCAGTGGTTTCATCTCTTAATTTTTATCCCTTAATAATGAACAACCTTTATTCATTCGCTCTCTTTACACTTACTTTTTCACTCATTCAAGGATGTCAGTCTGTTTTTTCTAACAATTGAAGCGGTTCTAGTACATAAACGCCATTATTAATATTTGCTGAAATTGTTACATCTGGCAACAATAGTTGTTGTAAATTATGTTTATGAAGATATTTCTCTTCGATTTTAAATTGATAAATTCCAGGTAATAGTTTTTCAAAAATAAAAAAACCATCATACTCACTATGCAGTTTCTTTATGACAACACCGTTTTGATCAATGAGTAACAACGGTACCCCCCCTTTTCCTTTTAACTCATTTTTAACTAACTGTTGAATTTCACCTTCCAACTCAACTGTTTGCTGCAATGGAAAATAAATTCGACTTAATCCGCCAGGATGTGATTTAACCCTGAACCCAGTATTTGGCGCATGTAAAAAAGGATCATCAAGAGTAACAAAATCCAACTCAATCATTTGCTCCGCATTGCCTTTACTTCGATTAAGTAACGCCCTGCCATTTTCCTGACTACGAATATTGCGCCAGGCAGTATTACCCTTAAACCCTACATTGCTTAATAATTGTTCTTGATTATCCAAAATTCCATTATAATTTTCATCAATAAAAGCTGATGCTTCTATGGTAGAAAATTGTTGAACGCCTTGCCCGGTAAGAGTCTTCGGTATCGGGTTAAACTCAGCTCCGGTGGTAAAGGTTAAACCAAAAGATAGAGAATTATTGCTATCTATATTGAAGCTACTTCCAAGTCGAAAATGGCCAAAGAGTTTACTCATTGAAAAGCCATAGTTATGAATTTTATTCTCAAAATTAAACCGACTTGATAGTTGTATATTGTAACCACCAAAACGTCTCCGCCAATTAATATTACTATTCTTAAATTTGATAGCAGATGTCACAGAAAAACTATTTTGCATCTGTAGGCTACTCAGCCCCATGCGATATGCTAATTGTACATTTCCATTGATAGACTCTCCATTATCAGCTCTTTGTTGATAAGATAAATTACTACCAAAGGAGAAGAGCTCATAGCTTTTACCAAAAGTTCCTGATAAAGCAGAATTCCAGCGTCCTGTTTCCTTAATTATCTGATAATTCATACTATGTTCAAAAGTACTGTTATTGGCTATTAAGTTGATGATTCCTGTTTTTTTTGAGTTTTCCAACAAACTAGTCGTATCTGTGAAACTAAAATTCATATCATAATCATGCAACAATATTCCAAGCTCAAGGTTATAGGCTTTACTGCTGGTATTTCGATCATAAGCCAGCTCAGTTCGGTAACGACTAAAATCATTAAAACCTGAAAAAGCGAGAGTTGTAAGATCTAATTCAGAATCTTCCAGCTCCTGCTTAAGCCAACCTAATGTGATGTCATTATTAGCGTCCAATCCTCGATGTAATTTTGCTGTTATGGTGGGTGTACTTACTTTATTTTCATCAGAAAAAAAGAGCGAGCGACCACCTCTATGGATAGAGATTTCTGGTAACCATTGACCTTCAGTAGCCGCAAGTGCAGCATTATTGAAAATAAACTCTTCTTCTCTTTGCTCACCTGACGGCCCATACAACACCACTTTGAAATTGTTACGACCAATAGATACTGGAATATTATCAAACAGGAAGTGTCCATCAGCACCAACAACCTGATATTCGATTACTGACTCACCACGATAAAGCTCTGCTTCCCAGCCCTCCGGTGCAGGACCTTCAAATCGTCGACTAAAGCGATCCTGGGTACTTTGTTCTGAGGCTGCCAGAACTAAGCCAGCCCCTAAATTATTACTCGCCAGAAACGGGCTGTCTAACCCGCGAACATCCCCCCATTCATAATACAAATCTTTTTCGCCTAATTTAATATTACGATAAAAGGTTGCTCTGGCACTGCGAGTATTTTTATTCTGACTGTATTGAAATTTTCCCCCTTGATACAATACATCCGTCACTCCGTTGAGATTAATATTGAGATCTGTTGAACTACCAAGTCTGCTACTTTGGTATCTTGGAGAAGCCTGAAGCTCTATCTTAGGATAACTGAACAACTGATATTCTTCAGCTTTCAAAGGGAAGTTAACCTGATTATTTTTTATCTGGGTCGCTACACGATGCTTTTGTTCACGTTCAATACGAGCGATTTTAGGATGCACTTCCTCCGTGGTAAAATTAACCAAAAGCCGACTGGTTTTAAACTCACTATTTATACCAAACCATTCTCTCAATGCTTTTGTACTCAAAAACAGGACATCATCATCGATATAGAAATCTGAAGGAGAAATCTCAATTTTAATATTTTTGACAATTCCCTTACCTGTTAAGAAATTGATATTTGCCAGGTTTTTTTTACGAATGAACCAACCACTTAATAATTGCTTATCTTTATCATAGACCAACTCCAAATCCAGTATTTCACTCAGTATATCCATAGACAGATAAAAATTTTCATAATCAAAAGTGATTGCGTCAATAGAGTTATCCAACGGATGACTCGCTAAAAACGTATCAAAGAACAGATAATCAATTTCTTGTTCCTCTGCAAATACCGTTATTGGTATCCATAGCAGAGCAATTAAAATAATTTTTAATGAGAGTTTTCCGTAGCTCAAAATAACAACCAGATTTTTAATTATCCTAGATAGAAAATTACATGTCGTTTGGTTAATGTCACAATTTGGTTCTCTACCAACTGGTGAGAAAGAACCATCTGATAAATGATTAAAACAAACGAGAGTTATTGTGCTGCCATTTAATAAAGAAATAATCGATAGAACTCGGAGAGTTCAGTTGAATAAAAACTGGAGCGTAGAGTACAAACATTTAAGTTATGGCACATGGAATAAGCCTGATATTCGTTATTCAGATGTTCAAGCTTGTTACATGGCTGCGTTTTATTATTCAACTGTTTTTGTTATCCAACTTCAGTACGCATAACGCCATATTAAAAATAAACTAAGTTTATAATTCCTTTGTCAAAACACACTATCACTAACCCAGCCTACGAATAGACCGGATTTTTAAATTGAGTTCAACTTTATTAAACAGAAATGCCCAGTTACATTAATGGGTCCAGTGGTACCGATAATTGAACAGACTCCGTGCCTCCATAAGCTGGATCTTCAACAAATTCAAGCAGCAGAGCACCGCTTTGAGGAATTTCCTTATTAATTGGGAACTTAAGATGACGACTATTTAATTCTGTGTATACAGCTAAACCACGGGCTTCAAAAACAGGTTCAACAACATCTGGAGCCGTCAATTTTAATGTACCGTATATTGAACGATTACCTTCACGATTAATATTCAAACTTAGCTCTTTCACGCCTTCACTGTTCTTACTAATAGATACGTTATCAATCGAAATTTTGGCGCTAAGTTCACCATAACGAACGATGACTGGAACTGAATATTTTATATTAGGTCGAACCGTAACACCTTCCACCGGCTCCATTGGTGGCAATAGAGACTCCATTAAAAGATGGCTGCGATACTCACCATCTTTCAGGCCACTACGGCGCAGCATGACCCGAAAACTCTGGAACTGCTCCGGGCCAATATTTTTACCCATGCGAGGCCCTACACGAAGAAAACTTTTTGCAGACTTTGCATAAGACTCTACCTGCTTAATATTACCTTCTTCATCCATCTCCATATCCACAAATTCAACTCGGTAAGTTTGAAATTCTGAAGTCGGGTTAAAAATTCTGAATTCATCCTTATTATGTTTGCCGTCCAGTAAAATGCGAGGTTTACTCACCGATAGCGTTGAAGCTGATGCAAGTAATGGAAATAGCATTAAACAAAATATGAGCCTTTTAATCATTAACATTTTATTCTTCCTTATTTTAAATTAAAGCAAATTGACACTGATAGGCGAACTACTCCATCGTCTAAATTAGCTGGTTTATTTTTATGATACGCATCAAAATGTTGTTAGATTTTGACTGCAACACAAACCCGCCACTGGTCATCGGCAACAGTTCAAGCATATTTTATGCCACAAATTTAAATACTTCGTTACATTGTTAAGAGTGCGTATGTTTTTATAATTATTTACCCATCTATTTAACAAACGCTTCAGCTCATGGCAACAAAGCTAAAAACACATTAAATATCAGTACGTTAAAGAGCATCCAAAGTTAAAAAAAGGTCCTGTTACAGAGTTCAAAAGTATTTTAGTGGCCATCGAAGCGAACTAGCATGATATATGGTGATCAGTCGCAAGCTGCTCAACATTGAGAATATTTAGATGGATTTTTGACTTCTAAGGTGCTAATTGAATATGGAGCGTCAATTTTTTGAACATAATAAGTTAGTAGGGGTGTTTACAAAAGAAAACCTACAAAATAGACCGATTCTACAAACAATATTATTGCTGATTGAGTTTTATCTCATTAAGTTAATTATAGGTTAGAGTGACATCATAATTAAAAATGATATGCCCGCTGGTTACCTCCTCAGGATTGATCAGTTCTAACATTCCATACAGTGTAACAGTTGATTTACCCTTATTATCAGCAGTATTTGCTCCCGTCAGAGTGGCTATCGTCGGGTGCAATGATGCCGTAAACCTCATTCCGTTTGTTACATCTGCACTAGATAAAGCAATGTTATAATGCGTGTTAAGCGCACTAATTACTGAAAAAGTGCCTGAGTCCCTGTTACCCTTATCCGCATCACTGTCTTTACATAACTGGCTGTGATTGTCATCGTTAGTGAAACAGCTGTCTCCAATCTTAACTGAATCATTAACTCTGATTAGGGGAAACTTGATTGGCTTTTGTTGAGTGATTTTCAGATTGTCCTCTTCACTAACAATATTCACTGTTACTTCAAATGTCGTCACACTGGCAAAAATGGTAAAGGAGATTAATAGCGCAGAAAACGCAAAATATAATAGGGTTTTGTTCATTATTGTGCCAAATTTAAGTTAACATATCCGCAGATTTAAAACTGAGCATCAGGATTGATGCTCAGTTTTAGCTTTTAGTTATAAGCTGCAGTAATATCAAAGTCGAAAACGGTAATCTTTGAAGTAACCATAGCAGGATCAATTAACTTCAGTTGACCAAAGACATCATCTGTAGCAACACCAGAACCATTCAAAGTATGGCCAGCTCCGGCAACAACTACAGTTTTGTTAAATGATGGAGTGAACTCCAGACCATTAACCGTGGTTGCTGCAGATAGAGTCAGACTGAGCGGCGCTAACACTGAGCCTGTTACAGTATAGGCACCACCTCTTCGTCCGGCAGTAGTTGGGCTACTAAGACGACAGAGTTCTTGAGGTGCCGCATCTGTGAAGCATGAAGCTCCGGCTTTGGTTGAGCCATCAACAACTATTGTGGGGAATACAATGCGCCTATTTTCTGCAACAACCAAATTACCGCTATTATTCCGTACATCAACAGAAAAAGTAAAATTAGTGGTAGTGGCAAAAGCTGCAAGACTGCCAAAGGTTCCGGTTAGAAATAGTATTATTAATATTTTTTTCATTTTAATTTCCTTATGTTTATTTTAATTTAAATTGATTCAGCATTAGAAAAACCAAACACCCGGAAATATTCCTGATATCTTTTATGAGCAGATCTCAAGATGATATAAGTTATTAAATCCAGGGGTCTGTTTTTACTTCTGCTTGTTTTTTGACTAGTTATAAGCAGCGGTAATATCGTAAGTAAAGGTGGTTGTCTGTGACAGAACACCAGCTGGGTCAATCAATTCCAAGTGACCAGCAACGGCATCAGATATTTTACCAGAAGCATCCAATATATGATTCACCGAGGTCAGAGGCGAACTTGTAGCAAATGATGTACTGAGTTGCATACCATTGGCTGTTGATGCACCGGAAAGTGTCAGACTGATTGGAGCCAATGAAGAACCCGTAATTTCATAAACTCCATCATGCCTTGCCGCAGTATTTGCAGTAGTATTACGACAAAGCTCTTTAAGAGACGTACTATTATTACTTGTATAACATTTAGCACCAGCTTTGGTTGAACCATCAACGATAATCGTCGGAAAAACCATGGCTGTAGTTTCAGCAATAGTTAAGTTATTACCAACATTCTGCATATCAATAGCAACAGAAAAAGAGTTCGTAATAGCCATTGCCGCTGAAGAAGTGAATATACCGCTTATTAGAAGTGTAATGAGTGTTTTTTTCATTTTAATTTCCTTATGTTTAAGTTTAGTTTAAGTTTGCGGTTTTTTAACTTTGATTCAATTTCAGGATCAAAATTTACGGATATTGATGAAACGAAAAAGATAATACGTCAACTTATTGGTTATTCATCCATTTAAAACGTTATTCATAAATATTTACGCTACCGCAGCGTTTTGTTAGCAATTGATATGCCATTATTACAATTCAGCTACAAACTCTAACCTTTCAACACATTTTGTTCACGATTTATTCTTTTAAATCAAGCAAATAAGCATTACCTTGATCATTATTTTTTTATTTCTTTCGAGTTTTTTTAAAATTTAAAGACTTATTTAATGCATAAAATTATATCCAGGAAAGGAAAAACATTGCCGCCAAAAAACATTTCTGACCAGAAATTGCCTCCTTTCTCGGTAATTGATCTATTTTGTGGGTGTTTTCTAGGTAATGTCGAGGTAAGAAGTGGCGCCTGGTAAAGATGATAGATTTTCCTCAGCTAAAACTACAAAACCACATTGCCTATCGTTTGGTTAACTCCAAATTCCCGCCGATTTCATTATTTGATGATGTAGCTGATCAGCAGGAGTTTGAAGCTGTTTACGAAATTCAACAGATAACAAACCCACGTATTCAGAACGAGTTGGGAAATTTAAACTTACTTCCAAAAGAACAGATCCCATTTGGCATTGACGGTTGTAACTATGCCACTTCTCCCTTTACACATGTTAACCCGGAAGGTAGCCGTTTTAGTGCTGGAGATTATGGCGTACTTTATCTTGCTGATTCATTAAATTGCGCTGAAGCTGAAACTCGATATCATCAACAGAAAAATTTTCAAAATATCGTTGGTCTGCATTTTGATACGATTGTCATGCGGGCTTTAAAGGTTTGTTTTTCTGGTTTACTCACTGATGTTATGAAGGCAAGTAGTCCAATTTATCATTTAACAGATTATTCTGATGCAAGGGAACTGGGAAGACAACAAAGAATGGAAGAGGCCGAAGGACTTCAGTATAAAAGTGTTCGATTAAAAAAAAGTAAGTGCTGGGGACTATTTACACCACGCTATGTCCATTCTATTGTTCAAACAAAACATTTGGAATTTGTTTATGATGGACAGGCTATTAGTGATGTTCGTGAAATTTCAATGACTTCCATGTAAGATGAACTATCGGCCTCTATTGCTCTAATGATAGCAGGATCAATTCTTGGACTTACCTTTAATGTCATCGAATAAAAATCCTCTCAACGACAGCGTTTTACAAGAAAAACATAGAATTCGTAAAGAACTTCGTTTAAAACGCCAAATCCTGTCCAAAATAGAACAGGATGCTCATGCACAAAAATGCCTGGATTTAATCAAAGCCAGTGATCTTTTATCTGAATATCAAAAAATAGCACTTTATTTACAAAATGATGGGGAAATTGATACTACAGATTTTATTTCATATTGTTGGTCTAATGCTATTCAGGTGTTTTTACCGATTATCGATGTGAAGAATGAAGGATATTTAAAATTTGTAAATTATCAGCCAGATACCGTATTGATTCCAAATCAATACGGTATACCTGAACCTGAATTCAATCAAAATGATTTGATTGAAATAGAAAATTTAGATGTCATATTCATGCCTTTAGTGGCATTTGATAAATATGGTTCTCGATTGGGGATGGGGGGCGGGTATTATGATCGAACACTATCAGCCGTGCCGAAGCCGATGGTAAGCTGTATGTCTCACACAGCTCAAAGCAAGGATAACAACAAAACATTGCCTAAAAAAATTGGATTAGCTCATAACTTTCAACAAGTGGAACGGCTTGTCTGTGAGGATTGGGATCAACCTTTAGATATGATTGTAACGCCTGAGCAGATAATTATCCCTTAGGTACGAGGTACGAGGTACGAGGTACGAGGTACGAGGTACGAGGTACGAGGTACGAGGTACGAGGTACGAGAAGTTTACAGATACCACCCCATCCAGCCAAACTCTTTTTTCTCGCAACTCGCAACTCGCAACTCGCAACTCGCAACTCGCAACTCGCAACTCGCAACTCACATATTCTCCGCAAAATGTGGCTAAAAAGTGACTAACATCCCAAAAAAAACCTTTTTTTACATTTTTCCTCTATTGAGGCTGGACAATTATTTTTTAAAAGCGCAAAATTCGCCTCATACTAGATTATTGGCACGTTAAAGCTTAATCGCCACACGTTCGACGCAGGTTCAATCATGTCTGATATTTTAATGCTCAATGGTCCTAACTTAAATCTACTGGGAAAGAGAGAACCCGAGGTTTACGGTGCAGCAACTTTGCCCGAAATTGAAGCCAATTGCATCAAACAGGCTCAGAATTCTGGTTTTTCTATGAGCTGCCAACAATCCAACTCTGAATCTGAATTAATATCACATATTCATAACACGTTAGCCGACGATAGCCGCATCATCTTATTTAATCCTGCAGGATTCACCCATACGAGTGTTTCTCTCAGAGATGCCTTATTAGCTGTCAAAACACCTTTTATCGAAATTCACCTATCAAACCCTAATGCCAGAGAGAAATTTAGACATTTCTCTTTTTTCAGTGATATTGCTGAGGGTGTGATCAGTGGTTTTGGAGAGATGAGTTATCAGCTAGCTGTTTTAGCTGCAATAGACTTTTTAACCAGAGAATCAGTTAAATAAGATGAAGAGCTAACAAAAACAAAGAGCTGAATAAAGCAAACAGTTAACAACATACAATTAATACATTTAGCAAAAACAAGCGAGAAATATCATGGATATCCGTAAAGTAAAAAAACTTATTGAGTTACTCGAAGAATCCGGCATTGCAGAAATTGAAATAAAAGAAGGTGAAGAGTCTGTACGTATCACTCGTTCTGTTGTCGGTAGCGTCGCTATGGCAGCTCCTGCAGCATTTCAAGCTCCTGTTGCACCTACACCACCAGTACCTGTGGCTGAAGTCGAAGAAGTAGCGCTGGGACATGCTGTTCGTTCTCCTATGGTTGGCACAGTTTATATGGCGCCCTCACCAGGTTCGAAAGATTTTGTCACTGTAGGTAGTCATGTGAATGTTGGAGATACCCTCTGTATTGTAGAAGCCATGAAAATGATGAACCAGATAGAGTCTGATAAATCGGGTATCGTTAAATCTATTTTGGTTGAAAACGCACAACCTGTTGAGTTTGATCAACCTCTATTTATTATTGAATAATCATCTATTAAAAAAGAGCTGTTGCATAACAATTACTGGATAGTAATTGCTGAACAATACAACGTTAGTCCTTTATTAAGAGGTGTCATGCCTCAATCGAGCGAGAAAGATCACCATGTTAGATAAAGTAGTGATTGCCAACCGCGGCGAGATAGCTCTTAGAATATTACGAGCGTGCCGTGAATTAGGTATCAAAACCGTTGCAGTCCATTCACTCGCTGACGCAGATTTAATGCATGTAAGACTTGCCGATGAATCAGTCTGCATTGGGCCAGCTTCAGCAACAGAAAGTTACTTAAATATTCCTGCATTAATTGCTGCTGCCGAAGTCACCGATGCCGTTGCGATTCATCCGGGTTATGGCTTTTTAGCCGAAAATGCCGATTTCGCTGAACAGGTAGAACGTAGTGGTTTCACTTTCATTGGGCCTAAAGCTGAAACCATTCGTCTGATGGGAGATAAAGTCTCAGCCATTGCCTGCATGAAAAGAGCTGGAGTTCCTTGTGTTCCTGGTTCAGATGGCATGCTTGGTGATAATGACAAGGATAATTTAGCTACAGCCAAAAAAATTGCCTACCCTATAATCATCAAGGCCACTGCGGGTGGCGGTGGTCGCGGTATGCGAGTTGTCCGCAAAGAAGAAGATCTACTGGAGTCAATTGCTTTGACAAAAGCCGAGGCTCTGGCATCCTTTGCCAATGGCGATGTCTATATGGAAAAATTCCTTGAAACACCACGTCATGTAGAAATACAGGTTCTGGCAGATGCTCATGGTAATGCCATTCACCTGGGTGAGCGAGATTGCTCTATGCAACGTCGCCACCAAAAAGTGGTAGAAGAGGCTCCTGCTCCAGGCATTACTGAAGAAATGCGCCGCTTTATTGGCGAGCGCTGTGTTCAAGCCTGTAAAGAGATTGGTTATATTGGCGCTGGCACTTTCGAATTTCTATTTGAAAAGGGTGAGTTTTACTTTATTGAAATGAACACCCGTATTCAGGTTGAACATCCAGTTTCAGAATTAATTACTGGCGTTGATATTATCAAAGAGCAACTACGAGTTGCCGAAGGTCAACCTTTATCGTTTAAACAGCAAGATATTGTCATTAAAGGTCATGCCATTGAGTGTCGAATTAATGCTGAAGATCCCGTTTCTTTCATTCCATCTCCTGGACTCATTACCCGTTTTCATGCTCCCGGTGGGCCTGGGGTTCGTATGGATTCACATATTTACGCAGGTTACAAAGTTCCTCCATATTACGACTCAATGATTGGGAAACTTATTACCTACGGTGAAAACAGAGAAGTAGCCATTCAAAGGATGAAAATGGCGCTCGAAGAAATTGTCATCAGCGGTATCAAAACCACTATTGAATTGCAAACAAAAATCATAAATGATCCCATATTTCAACAGGGTGGTTTTAATATCCATTATCTTGAAAAGATGCTATCAGCCGAAAGTTAATCAGGAAAACAAAAAAATAAGTAACTACTCAGCGAGTTGTTAAATGTGCCCGTAGCTGAATAGTTACAAAAATAATAGGAAATACGATGGCCTGGTTACAGCTTTATCTGCAAATCGACAAATCCATAGCGGAAACTATCAGTGACTGGCTCTCCGAGCAAGGCGCACAAGCAGTGACTTTTGAAGACTCGGAAGATCAACCTATATTGGAGCCTGCTCCAGGTGAAACGCCGCTTTGGAAAAAAGTGACGCTGATCGCTTTATTTGAAAACACCGATCCCGTTGCAAACATTGAACTACTTGCCAAAAAGCAGTTTCAATCTTCTATCTTAAATTCCAAAATCAAAGCATTAGATGATCAACCCTGGGAACGTGCCTGGATGGATCATTTTGAAGCAATGAAATTTGGTAATCGGCTTTGGATCTGTCCTACATGGCAACAACCTCCTGAGCCGGATCTGGTAAACATCATGCTTGATCCCGGACTCGCCTTTGGCTCAGGAACCCATGAAACTACCGCATTATGCCTTACTTGGCTAGATAGTCTGGATCTTGAGAATAAACTGGTTATTGATTATGGATGCGGTTCTGGAATTTTGGCAATAGCAGCGGCCAAACTTGGCGCTTTAAAAATTTTTGGTGCAGATCTCGATCCTCAAGCCATTCTTGCAAGTCGTGAAAATGCGAGACGTAACCACATTACAGATCAGACTCTGGAATTATATTCTGTTTCTGCTGACTCTCCTCCTTTACTGGCAAAAGCTGATATATTGATAGCGAATATTTTAGCCGCACCGCTTAGACATCTGGCACCAGAACTTGCCAATTTGGTAAAGAAAGGTGGACAGATTGGAATGTCTGGTATACTCAAAGAGCAAGCTGAAGAAATGATTAACATTTACCAACAATGGTTTGATGAACTAAGTGTTAAAAATAAGGGTGATTGGTCTTTTATTTCAGGTGTTAGACGTTAATCTCCTGCGAATTCAGTTTTATACCCAGACTAATTGGAAATGCGTATGAGTGATAATACAAATTCCGACAGACCCATAACCAGATGTCCACAATGTGGCACGATGTTTCGGGTTAGTATTGCACAACTTCAGGCAGCCTCAGGTGTTGTCCGTTGCGGAGGATGTCTTAATACCTTCGAAGCGCTCGATTTTCTAGTCTCTCCAAATTTATTAAGGCCCCTGCCACCACCGCTTAACCCAAAACCAGTTACAGAAAAAGCTTCTGATCTTAATCAAGCGGGATTAGAACTTTCGTCCCAAAATGAAAATGATGTTGAAGCTGAGACAGTCCCAACTAACAACCAGAACTTTGATAATGAAGACTCAGATGATGACTGGTTAGAAAAATTAGACAAAGATCTGGACAGCTCTCTGCTTGAAAAAAATGAGAACTTAGATGACGAAACACTACAAACCTCAATACAAAACGCATTATCTGATTTAAATGATACAGCTCAACCTGAACAGGTAGATGAATTAAAGCTAAGCAAGGAACCTGAACAGGTAAATGAATTAGAGCAAAGCGAAGAACCTGAAAAGGTAGGCGAGTTAAAGCAAAGTGAAGAACCTGAGCAGGTAGATGAATTAGGGCAAAGCGAAAAACCTGAGCAGGTAGATGAATTTGAGCAAAGCGAAAAACCTGAACAGGTCGATGAATTTGAGCAAAGCGAGGAACCTGAACAGGTAAATGAATTAGAGCAAAGCGAGGAACCTGAACAGGTAGATGAATTAGAGCAAGTCGAAGAACCTGAGCAGGTAGATGAGCTGAAAGAAACCGATGAAATACCAGATGTTGAAAATGCCCTGGATATTCAAGCCATTGAAAAAGAAGTTTCTGAGATTTACCAAAATTCATCGGATAACGCCTTCGATACGAAAAAACCTGAAAATTCAGAGGAAATTGAGGATCCGAGCTACCAGTCTTCCGAATCATTTCAGACTGATAGCCATCAACTTCCTAATTCAGAAGCAGATTTTAATGCTTTTTTAAATGCAGATATTCCAGATGTTTTATCAGATCCCCTTTTCAGTACTGAGGAAACGTCTGCCCCCC